>JAVXIJ010000253.1:0-1019 GCA_036648415.1 Christensenella sp. | reverse complement strand
CAAAGCAGTAATTATAAAGCCGCGTCGGAGCGGATGATAGATATTCATGTTGCGCCGAGTGCTAACGCAGTCATAAATGTAGCACCTCAGCAGCAAAAGGTGTATAACGGATATTCACAGGCGGCTGATTTTACGGTCGAAGGTGCGAAAACATGGACGGCGACGTATACTGGTATTAAGGGGACAACGTATACTACTGATAAAACGCCGCCGAAAGATGTTGGAAATTATCGGCTGGACATTGCCACGACGGACGCAAATTATGTTGTGGTAACCAAGAGTGCAGAGTTTTCTGTTACGCATGCACAGCTCAGTGTTAAGGTGAATGATGCTGTGCGGCTTATCGGCGAGAAAAACCCGACATTTACATCAACTATAACGGGTATATGCGGAACGGATAAAATAGTGCCGCAGTATGCGTGCAGCGCAACAGAGCTTTCGCAGGTGGGGAGCTATGACATTACGGCAACGGCGAATGATTCAAATTACACAATTAACATACAAAAAGGCACTTTGCGCGTAAAGCAGGACGCGCCGCAGGATGCGTATACAATTGCGGGAACAAAGGGAAAAGACGGTTGGTATTTATCGGATGTTACAATAAAACCCAACGGAAAAGACGGATATGACCGCATTTGGGATGGCACGCAATATGCAAAAGAGCTGGTTGTTTCTGCGAGCACTCCTACACAGCAAAGTGCAGAGGTGCGGCTTTTAAAGAGCGCAACGGGGGCGTTTACGTCAACAAGCAAGGAAGATTTTAAACAATATGTACATTCCTTTACGCTTGTTTCGACGCACCCGCAAAACAATGAAGCGGCGTATGACCCCATATCCTCGGCGGTAACTATGACGTTTAGCGAAAAGGCGGCGGCGGCTTTCGGATTGATTTCTGTGTGGGACGAGAATGGGAATTTATTTGAAGCGGTGCGTGCAAATAACTCTCGTGTGGTGATTTCAAATAACGAAGTGAAGGTGTATTTCACGAAGCCGTTTTTGCCCGCGCAAAAATACAGCGT
>JAVXIJ010000252.1:0-1027 GCA_036648415.1 Christensenella sp. | reverse complement strand
TGAGTAAAATGGCATTATGCAGAAAAGACAGAAGAATCATGTTAAAAAAGCAGTAAATGTAGTATAATATAATTACAAATCATTATCGGATTACGGAGGATTTTATGAATTCAAAAGAGAGAGTTTTTGCGCGTATCAGCGGAAAACCGGTAGATGTTATTCCAAATTTAAATATTATTATGCAGCTTGCGGCGCGCGAAATGGGCGTTGCTTACAGCAAATATTGCAAGAGTTATGAGCTGCATGTCAAGGGAAACATATTGTGTGCGCAGAAATATGGGCTGGATGTTGTGACGGTGATGAGCGACCCGATGCGTGAGGCGCATGATTTTGGAACGGAGGTCGTTTTCCCGGAGGATGACGTGCCGTATCCAAAGCAAAACTTTTTGGAGGACATTAAAAACATAAAAAATTTAAAGCCGATTTCTGTTGATTGCGGGGAACGCATGAGTGACAGCGTGCATACAATAGAGCTTTACAAAAAAGAGCTGGGCGATGAATATCCGGTGGTCGGATGGGTAGAGGGCTGTTTTGCGGAAGCGTCGGATTTGCGCGGCGTAAATAATTTTTTGCTGGATCTTTATGAAGAGCCTGAATTTGTGCGCGAGCTTCTTGATATTTGCCTTGAGCAAGCAAAGCTTTATGCAAAGGCTCAGGTTGCGGCGGGTGCGGATATTATCGGTGTGGGGGATGCGATTGCCTCGGTGGCAGGGCCTAACGTATATCGCGAGCTTGCGGGTGAATATGAGCGCAAGCTGCTTACGGCAATACAAGAAATGGGCGCGAAAACGAAGCTGCATATTTGCGGAAACATTGAGCCGTTTTTGGAGCAGCTGCCTGTTGACGTGATAGATATTTTGGATGTAGACCATATGGTATCATTTGATAAGGCAATGGAGCTTTGTGGAGATAGTGTTGCAATTTCAGGAAATTATGACCCGGTTGCGGTTTTGTTGCAGGGTACGCCGGCGGTTGTTCGCGAGGCGGTGTGTGACTGCGCGCATAAGGGAAACAGCCGTTATATTTC
>JAVXIJ010000251.1:0-1028 GCA_036648415.1 Christensenella sp. | reverse complement strand
CCCGTCGGCAAACCGTTGGCTGTATAAGTATATGGCGGAACTCCGCCGCTTGCCCCGCCTATCGTTGCGGAATATTCCGTATCATAAATTGCGGGCGGCAGCTTTGCCGCATTAAAAATCAACTCGTCCGCCGCCGCAACGTTTACCGTCACAGGCGATGTTTCCCTTTGCTGTTGTGTGCCGTAAAGCGTATTTGTAATAACGCATAGATAGCTTGCCGCGTCCGTGCTTTGTATATTTGTAAACGTCAATGTGCTTTGCGTTGCGCCCACAATATCATTTTTACCTTTTTTCCATTGATAGCTCAAAGCCCCGCCGTCAGAAACGCTCGCCTGCGTTTCCAATGTTACAGTGCCGCCCGCCACCGCCTTTTCGTCCGTCGGCATAAGCGTTATTACCGGCTGCTGCGCCGTATCAAAAAGCACATCCAAGGAAGAATTTTGTGTTATATTGCTCATGGTATAAGAAAATTCTCCGCCTGTATACGCGCTCTTATTTACATCTATACCGTTTTCAATAACGCGCGCAACATAATAGTTCGCGTTCGGCGCGGCAACAAATTTTCTGTTTGCACCGCTCCTTACAAACAGCGCACCGCTCGGGCTTGTCACACCGTGCTCTCCGCTCGTCACCGTTACTGTGTAATTTTTCTTTTTAAACAATGCCGAAAGCTTTGTGTCGCCATTCACCATAAATGTATAGCTCTTATCCGTTGAAACAATCGCGCCGTTTTCCATCCAGCCCGCAAAAACATATTCTGCGTTTTGAGCAGCGCCCACCGTTGTCATTTCCCCTATTTTCACAAACGGCTTTGCATATTCGACCGTGCCGCCTGCCGCCGGAATTGCCGCAGCGTCTATTATTGCAAAAACCTTTTCAAATTCCGCAGCAAAATTCATATCCTTTGTCGCTGTAAATACATATTTTCCGTTCTGCACCATCACAGGCACATCATTTTCCTTGAGCTGCTTAAGCGCATACTGCGGCGCCGCCGTCACGCTCAATGTCAGCGTTTCATTTTCGTCAAC
>JAVXIJ010000250.1:0-1036 GCA_036648415.1 Christensenella sp. | reverse complement strand
TTTTCAATAATTCACTATCAATAGTTCACTGATTTTACCTCTTGATTCACCGTTACAGTTAATCATTCTTGTCGCCTGCACACGACTTACATTATGCTTTTTATACAATTCGTCAAAAAAATCATCAGCAGCATTTGTATTTTTAGGATCTGAATTACTTATTACAATCTTAGCACCTTTTCGATCTAAGTGCGCAACATAATTCGCAAGTTCTATTTGAGCTTTATCATCAAATATATTTTCAGTATACGATGTAAAACTTGCTGTTTCAGAGAGCGGACGATACGGAGGATCTAAATAAACAAAAGTATGTTTATCAATAAATTCTTCTGATTCCTTATAATCTCCGCAAACAATTATAACTTTTTGCAACGCAATGGAAATATTACGCAAATTTATTTCGTTACAAATACATGGTTTTTTATATGCTCCCATAGGAACATTAAATAAACCTCTACGATTGACCCTGTATAAACCATTAAAACACGTCTTGTTTAAAAAAATAAATAATGCGGCTTTTTCAATATTCAGTTTTTCGTTATCCATAATTTTTAAATCATTAAAATGCTGCCTTTGTCTGCCGTAATAAACCTTACGCGCCTCTATATCCAATGGGATATATTCCTGCTGCATAACATACAGAAGCTTTATCAGCGCATCAACATTGCCTTTAATAATACGATAAGCGTTAATCAGTTCTGCGTTAGTATCACTTATATACACTTCGTCTAAATCAAAATTAGAAATTATATCAAATAAAACTGCCCCTCCTCCCACAAAAGGTTCAGCATATTTAGTTATTTCTTTTTCTAATCCCGCAGGATATGTACTTTCTATATCCTTTAGTAATTGTCCTTTTCCGCCCGCCCATTTTATAAATGGCTTCAATTGTATATGTTTCATATATATTAAACTCCTGCCATCTATAGATTTATTTACCGCTTCTCTCGCAAGCATCACCTGTTCCGATAATGCGCGGCACGGCGCATTTTTACTTTTTCATTTTTTCTTCCTGCTCTGCGGAATAATCACAGAA
>JAVXIJ010000249.1:0-1066 GCA_036648415.1 Christensenella sp. | reverse complement strand
CGCTCATTCCTTTTCTTCCGACTCATATTTTTTTGCTTCCTGCATCGTTATCTCTTTGTACCTGTGCCTCACTGCCGCGCCCTTTATTTTGACGCGCAAAGAACTGTTTTCCTCTTCGTTTGCGTCATAGCGCATACGGATTTCATTGTCGTGCACTGCCGCACGGTGTCCATGTTTTGTCATTTAACAAAAGTCCTCCTGTGTCTATATGATTTGATACATCATACACAGTTTGACCGCTCAATAAACAAATATCTGAACATTACAACGCAACTTGAAGCACCGTTTGCCGATGCTCTGAATATTTAATCGGCAAAATAAGTAGCATACATATCCGCAATGGCAAGCCCCGGCGCAAGCGGAAACGCCCGATATGCGTTTGACTGAGTAAGCCCGCCGATATAGCTGCGCGCGGCGTCATCATACCCGCTCATGTGCCAGCGTATTGCGACTGCTTCCTCATCCGTCAATGCAATATGCTTCATCAACAAAAACACAGATTTTTCGCCGTGACCTACGGGCAGCGTGTCCTCCACCATATATACCTCTTTTTCCGACCAACGCCCGTTTGTTTTAACGTTTTTTATTCCCTTAACATATAAATTGACCTTGCATACATCGTGCAGCAAACCCGCAATGATAAGCGCGTCCTCGTGCTCACACTTGATGTTTTTATTAAAATTCACCAAAAGCTTGTACACGTTCATGCTGTGGTTGGCAAGTCCGCCCTCATATGCACCGTGATTTACCGTGCTCGCGGGCGCGGTAAAAAAATCCGATTCGTTGAGCCACGTTATAAGGCTTTCCATGCCCTCACGTTTGGTGGAACGCAGCAGCTTATAAAATTCTTCTTTTAACTCACCGATTTGCTTTTGTGCACTCATACGCCCATCCCCCGCATTTTTATTACATTATACAATATCTTACAAATGAACGCAAAAAAATTATGCCGCACCACACCGCAAAACGCGCTTACGGCCTGCGCGGCTTTTTTGCATGGGGACATCCCGCGCACCCGCCCGACTTGTTGCACTCGCTGCACCCTACGCATTTGCCCTTTTTCCAT
>JAVXIJ010000248.1:0-1107 GCA_036648415.1 Christensenella sp. | reverse complement strand
CTTATTGCCTTTTAGAACGTTTATACAAGAACACCGCCAACACAACCACTGCCGCCGCCGCAATTATAAGCACTATAACAAGTATCATGTTTACACCACCGCCATGCTCAACAGGCGCAACGGGTGCAACAGTGCTCGTCGGTGCTGCAGCAGCGGTAGGCGCAACGCTCGGCGCAGCAGGAACAACCGCCGAAACATCCGAAACATCCGAAACAATAAGCCCGCCTTTGCCGTCTGCTTTCAGGTTCATATAAACCTCTTTTGCACCTTTTGCAATGCTAAGCGTCAGCTTGCCGCCGCTCTCCGCAACCCCCGTAGCATCCGCTTCTTTCACCTCAAGCTTAACAAATCCGATTTCCTTGCCGTCACTCGCCGTAGCCGTAATCTTATGCTTGCCTTTAGAAATCGCGGCTATCTCAAAAAATCCCTTTGAATCTGTATCATCACTGAGCATACCTTTTGTATCCGTATTAAGGCTTTCTACCGTCCCTTTTGAAACGGCCGCACCGGCGGCATCTATAAGATACCCGTTAATACACGGTGCTTTCTCCATTCCCTCAGGCTTCTCGTGCCCTTTTTCGTCCTTGCTCTTGTCCGCAGGTTTCCCGGGCTTTAAAGGCTTATCCGAAGCCGTTTTTAAAACAACCTCTGTTTTCTTACTGCCGTCGGGTTTAATATCCGCCGACATATACACATCCTGCGTGCCTGTTTTATAGGTTATGGTGTAAACATCATCATGCACCGCCACCGCGGTTGATTTCCCCTCCGTAAAATCCACCTTACATCTTCCGCGTTCCTTTTCATCGCCGTCATATACACGCAATGTTGCCACATCATCGGGGTCAATATTAGAGAAATAAGCTGTCCCCGTCTTGTTCGCAATGGCTTTTTGATTATCGCCGATTGTTACAGCATATCCCGAAAGCGCCACACCCTTTGGATTCATAAGATATAACTTCAAATTAACTCTGTCGGGCGCAGTTGTCGGCGCAGCAGTCGGCGCAGCAGTCGGCGCAGCGGTCGGCGCAGCAGTCGGCGCAGCGGTCGGCTCGGCAGTCGGCTCGGCAGTCGGCGTAGCGGTCGGCTCGGCAGTCGGCGTAGCAGTCG
>JAVXIJ010000247.1:0-1109 GCA_036648415.1 Christensenella sp. | reverse complement strand
CGTGCCGTCGGGAATCTTGAAATCGTTCATCTGAATATATTTGCCCGAAAGCGGATAACCCTTTGCCACGCCGATTTTTATAAGATCCGCATAGGAATAAATCGGTATAATGTCGCTAACCGCCGTTTCAATCTTTTCTGGAACTGCGGAAACATTTCCGACGTTATCGACCGCGTACAAATACCACACGCCGCCCGTAAACGCCGTGCTCCACTTTTTGGTGTTTTGGTTATATGTAAGCGGCGTTCTGCCCGTATCGGGCGGATTGGTGCTCGCCGCCGACGCAAACACGGTTTTGACGCCCGATTGCGTATCTGTCGCTTCAAGCGAAACATTAACAGTGCCGTCCTGCATACTCTGCGCCGATACATTGCTCATGCGCGGCGAATAAGCGTCCCGCAAAACCTTGAACGCCACCGAAGCACGCGCCGTTTCGGTTGTGCCGTTTTTGTTTTGGGCGCAAAGATAAAGCGTGCCGTCATTGCTCAAATTAGCGAGCATTGCGGGCGTAAGCGTGCCCGAAAAAGCGTCGCCCGTGCCACTTAACGTCAAAATCGCGGCTGAAACATCCGCACTTGCGGTGTTTGCCACAAACACGTGTTTTGCGTCCGCAAGCGTGCTCGTGACCTTTGCCGAAAGCGCAACAGAGGTCTTTGCGTTTATCCACTGACCGATTTTCGGCTCTGTGGTGAGGTTTGTGATTTCTATTACCTGCGGTGCGGCAACCTTGCGTATCTGCGCATCCTCTGTGATGTTCGGGTTAGAACCACTGCCCACCCTAAGCGCGACCTGCGCCGCAAAGTTTCCGTTCGCGCCGACCGTGCCGATGTACGTGTTGTTTGAATAGTTAGCGGCGGGGGTGTTATCATTAAATCCGACAAATCCGCCGACCTTTATATTTGTTGCGGTATATGATGACGCGCCAAATGTAATGACGCTTGAAGCGACATTGTTGCGTATACTTTTAACCCCACCGAATGCTCCCGCAAAACCACCAGCATAAAGAATGTAATTTATACTTCCCGCCGCGCTCTGCGTGATGTTCACAGCTCCGCCGCACTTGTTGTTTGCATAATTTCCTTTGTCGCTATATCCGACAAAACCACCTG
>JAVXIJ010000246.1:0-1121 GCA_036648415.1 Christensenella sp. | reverse complement strand
AATTACAGGAAAAATAAAAGGGAGAGTTTTCCTATGCGAGGCACAACATTGCATGGGAGGCAACGGACAAGGAAATGGCAGTTACGATAAAGCAAGTTGCGGCGGCTGCGGGAGTATCAAGGGGAACGGTTGACCGCGTTTTGCATAATCGCGGCAGTGTAAAGCCGGAGGTGGAAAAGCACATTAGGAAAACAGCGGAGAAAATGGGCTATTTTCCTAATAGAGCAGGAAAAATTTTGGCAGGGCGCAAGCAGCCGATTACAATCGGATATGTTATGCCGAGCATTGGGAATTTATTTTTTGATGATATTAAAATAGGCATCCATGCGGCGGAACGCGAAATGCAGGATTTTGGTGTAACTGTCAAAATAAAAGAAGTGCGTGGGTTTAATGTGGCGGAGCATATAGCGGCGATTGATGAGATAACAGCCGAGGGCATAAGCGCGCTGTGTATTTCAAGTATAGATGTTCGCGAGATACGCGAATGTATAAATGAAATTGTGATGAGCGGAACACCGGTGATCGCGATAAACAATGATTTCAGCAATACTAAGCGTCTTTGTTATGTAGGCAGTGATTATATTGCGGCGGGGCGTACGGCGGCGGGGCTTTTGCTGCTGTGTAGGTCGCATGAAACAGAGCAGGTGCTGATATGCACGGGTTCGTTGAATGTAAAAGGGCATAATGAACGCATTTGCGGCTTTAATGATGTGATGCATGAAAAAAATGTAAACTATAACGTTGTGGGTATTTTTGAAACGCAGGACGATGATGAAACCGCTTATGTTGAGGCGAAAAAAATGCTTGCGCTGCACCCTGAGGTTACGGTGGTGTATATTACGGCGGCGGGCGTGCAAGGCGTGTGCCGCGCTGTTGAGGAAGAAAAACGTCAAGAGCGAATGCGCGTTATTTGTTTTGACACCAATAAGTATGTGCGAAAATATGTAGCAAAAGGCATTATTGATTATGTAATTTGTCAAGAGCCTAAGGAGCAAGGTTATCAGTCTGTGAAAAAGCTGTTTAATTACTTTGTGGACGGTGCTAAGGGCAACATGAAGGACTATATCACAAAGGCTGTAATAAAAATCAACGAGAACATGAAATCCACTTAAAAACAGTGC
>JAVXIJ010000245.1:0-1123 GCA_036648415.1 Christensenella sp. | reverse complement strand
GGGGGGCATAGGCTGTGAAGAAAATATTATTGATTGCGTTGACGATATGTATAGTTTTGACGATAGGCTGTGTGCGCGCACCGAAAAGGGAACGGTCGGAGGAGGATGAGGAGTATGATTTGCAGACAGCGCCGGCGGAAAAATATACAGAGGATGGATTTGAATACAAAATTGTTGACGGAGAAGCGTGGATAACAGCCTATGATGAGCGCGATATAAATGTTGTTGTGCCGGAATATATTGAAGGCAAGCCTGTAACGGTGATATGTGACGATGCATTTTATCAAAGAAAAAAGATAGTATCGGTGATATTGCCGACAACCCTAAGAAAGCTTGAGGGAGCACCGTTTTATCGGTGTTATTCGCTGAAAAAAATTAACATTCCGGCTAATGTAAGCGAGATTGATTCTAATCCATGTTTTCGGTGTTATTCTCTTGAGGAAATTACTGTGGATGAAAGCAACACGCATTATAAGGCGATTGATGGGGTACTGTATAGCAAGGACGGTAGAACTCTGATAGAATATCCTGAGGGCAAGCGTGACATTAAGTATGTAATTCCCGACGCGGTGACAGAAATTGCCGGATCCTCATTTGGGTATCATTGCATTTACCTTGATATTCTTGTGGTGGGGGAAAACGTAACAAAGTTTCCGGATAACAATGAATTTTATACTTATTCGCCGTATAACGTTATACTTGTTGTAAAGCCAAATTCTGCGGCGGAGGAATATGCAAAAAAATATGATGTGTTGTATAGGGTTGAGTGATGATTGATAGCAAAAGATAATATAATGGTGCAAAAACGCTTGTACCCGCAGGCGTTTTTGCAATATGCAGGTGAGTACGCAGGTGGCGGCGGGTGGGTTCGTCCTACACAAGACCAAAGGCGCAGGCGGCGCAGAGGTGGGGATAATGAGCCGAGAGTTGCGCAGCGTCATAAGACCTTGATCTTGTAGGGGCGGATGTCGCCCCTACAAATGCGGGGGTTTGCGAGCGGATGAGCGCCCCTACTACTTAGTACCATCTAAAAATTGACGCTAATCTAAAAATATGATATACTAAAAAAAATCCCAAAAGGAGAGTGTATCATATGGCAATGAAACCAATCTATCTTACAGAG
>JAVXIJ010000244.1:0-1124 GCA_036648415.1 Christensenella sp. | reverse complement strand
GAATAGGTGCGCGGTGTATAGCGCGGATGTCATTTATTCACAGTCATCTGTAAGGTGCAGCCGCCCCGCACCGGACTCACGGGCAGCGCAGAGTCGGGCGATGCATTCGATTATTATTGTTACAAATATGGATACGCCCTCAAATAAGGTGAGAAATCATGAAGAAGCAGTACAGAAATCGTGCAATGTTAATATTTGTTGTCATAGCTGTAACGGCGGTTATTCTTATTGTGTGGATGAGCATTGATTTGCATAACACATACAATCAAGAAGTCGTTTTGCAGGAAGTGCGCAGTGCGGATGGAAAATATATTGCACAAAAAGCAGAGAGCACGGTCGGGCTTAACGGCAAAAATGAAGTGCTGTATCTGTTGAATGTGAACAGCGGTAAAAAAGAAGGGATATTTTTAAACAGAAATAAGGCTGTGGAAACACAAATGCAATGGGATGATGCGAATACGCTTAGTGTCAGTGTTAATGTTAAATTTGGAAATCGCGCCTATTGTGAGGAGCTTGCAACAACGTTTGAACGGGTCAAGGTAAATTATCGGTATTATGATGAAGAATGATAAAGCCATACCCGGTGTACATAAGCGGTGCATTTGTTTATGCGCCGGAGTGAACTATAAGAAAATGCAGTAATCTTCGTAAATAAGGAGCTGTTTGGAGTCGGCGGCATAGACAGAAAAAGTGAAACGGCGGGTATTGGATAAAGAGTCAACATCAAATACGTGCTTTGCATCTGTACAATTGTAAAGCATCCAATATCCGTTGGTGCAAGATCTAAAGTATGCACTTGCCTGCTCATCTTCACTCGTTAAGTAGGCGGCGAACGAAAATTTTTCAACATCCGGCGGTATGGGTAACGGACGCCAAGAGCCTGTGGCAGTGATGTTTTGCTCAAAGACAACTGCTTGTTCATCGGTGAACTGAAGCCAAAGAATTTGTGCATAATCTTTTCCGCTATATTCATGGCGCGCAATTATTTCTACATCTTCAGCAGCGGGAAGTGCATCTCCAAAGGGGTTTTCTTCCCATATTGTGAGATATGGACTAACGGCGCAGGAGCTGAATATAGCGGCGGAAAAGAGCACAAGAATTATAATGAAGCACAAAAAACGCAG
>JAVXIJ010000243.1:0-1189 GCA_036648415.1 Christensenella sp. | reverse complement strand
ATTCAAGCGCCGCATAAAAATCATCGTGGTTTGTGATACCTCTCAAGTGCTCAATCAGCTAATATACTTCATCATTCGCATATACATTATCATCAACCTCAACAGCCTTGCCGATTATCATTTTTACTTCATCAAGGGGCATGGGCAGCATATCTTCTGTAAAATGCTCGATTTTTTCCACAATAACACGTTTTTCGTCGCCGTATTCTCTTACGGGAACAAGAACCGCGTCCCCTACGGCAATTGTTGCATCATCGGTATAGTAATAATAGGTTTTGCCATCGGGTCTAAAGGATACGCTGCAATAAATGTATTCTTCGTTTTCCGCGTGCGCGGTATAGACACTTGGATCGAGCGCTTCGCCGTAAATTCCATAGTGCTTCATGAAAGCACGTATTTGTTTTGCGAAATCACCAAAACCGTCGGGCAGTTCGGCATGATTATAATACCCGCTAAACAGCTTGGCAGGACCTTTTTTGTATGTGATTTTTAATTCGTACTGCGGAGCATTACTTTTTGCGGCAGCATCTATGTTTTTGTCTGTTTCGCCGATGTTGTATGTGCATTCATCCATCAAATAGTCAATGGCATATCTTAAACGGTACTCACTTGTAATTGTGTCTTCATGCCCGATATATCGCGTGGTTACAAATTTTTCTGTTTCGCGGTCAATAAACAATGTTTCTTTATAATCCCAAGAAACATTTTCATACTCGCTGTGTGGAAAGCTATAATAGGTGAGTGATACGGACATCGCTTTATCGGTTTTTATTATCGGCGCGATAACAGCCATGGCTTCAATGAATATATTCCAATTATTCGGGTGTTCACAGTCACCGTAAATATATCGGCGTTCTTCATTTTCGCACTGATATTCAATATCCCACTGCACATCAGGGTTGCCGAAATCGGCGATATAATCTGTTTCCCAATTTTCCATGTGCAGCGACGCTATTTCGGCAAGCCAAAGTTGGCTTTCCTCCGCACTTAACAGATGAGTTGTTTCGCAAGCGGCGGTAAACGTATTTTGTGCGCGCACGGTCACAATGCCGTTACAGACAGATACATCTACATATATATAATGGTAATTTCCTATAGAAAACTTCATATATGTAAGCATTAGCCGCATCCTCCATTATATTTGCTTTCGTTGCATTTATATTCGCATACGCTTACATAAATGTCAAGG
>JAVXIJ010000242.1:0-1211 GCA_036648415.1 Christensenella sp. | reverse complement strand
CCTTATTTGCGCATCGTCGGTGATGTTCGGGTTAGAACCGCTGCCCGCACGCAATGCCACTTGATCTTTAAAGTACCCGTTCGCCCCGACCGTGCCGAGGTAAGTGTTGTTTGAGTAGCTCGCGGCGGGCGTAGTTTCATTCCAACCCATAAAGCCTCCGACCTTGGTATTTCCTGCGGTGTATGATGCTGAGCCAAAGGTGATAACGTTTGAGGATATGTTGTTTTGCACACAATTACCATCACTGAGTTCTCCCGCAAAACCACCGACACTCAAATTGCTTATATTTCCCGCCGCGCTCTGCGTGATATTTATTTTACCGCTGCACCTATTTCCTACATACTTTCCTCTGTATGCCCTTCCGACAAAACCACCTGTATAAATATATCCAGCTGAATTATCTGTAATATCCACATTTGCAACGGAGTTTTTTACATTGAAATCACCTAAAATACCTGCAAGCCCACCCATATAAGAAAAACCGTTTGAAGTGTTTGTTGCATTCCCCGTTATACTGCCGTTTACTGCACAATCGTTAATAATAGTGATATTATACACCACCCCAAACGCTCCACCCATATATATCCGTCCTGTTCCGTTTGTTAAGGTAAGATTGACGTTGTTAACATTTATGTGCTCAAGCATTGCACCGTCTGAAAATGCCGCCACAGCGCCCACACAAACAAATGTCGCATTTTCCGTAATATTCACCGTCACATTATTTAGCGTCATGTTTCTAACACTGCCGTCTATCTGCCCAAACAAGCCCGAGCCGGCCGCCATAACACCTACCATAATATCCACCGCCACTGACTTCCACGTCATATTCTTGCCGCCCGTGATAGCATAGCCGCCGCCGTCATATGTGCCGCTGAACGGCACAGTAACGTCGCCTATCGGCATCCAAGTGATGTTATCCGCCATTGCAAAGTCCGCGGTCTGCAAATATCCGCGGTCAAGCGTATACCCGCCCGCCGTGTCCACGCCGACCTTTGCGAATGTCGCAAAATCGGGCACACCGATTACGCCCTTTATGGAAACGGTCTTGACGATGTCCGCCGCGCCCGCTTTTTTATAGGTAACCGTCAAAGTCGCGGTTTCATTTCCTGTTGCAAGCGGCACAACCTGCCGCACACGTACGCTGTCGCCCGCTGTAGCGGAAAGCGCAAATTTAGGATTATCTATGCTCCAATTTGCCGAATAGCCAAACG
>JAVXIJ010000241.1:0-1259 GCA_036648415.1 Christensenella sp. | reverse complement strand
GCGGCTAATCTGTGATAAGACCGCTTTTAAAATGTTTATTAAGCAATATAAGTATGCCGATAATTGTGCAGAATATTCCGGTGATCACCATGAGCGCTTCAATGCGTATAATATCAGCAATCGGTCCAAAGAAAATCATGCCGATAGGCATCATGGAGGTCATAATTATTTGCGTAAGGCTGAATATTCGTCCTTGCATATTTGTATCCACCTGCTCTTGCAATATTACCATTGAGGGCGTGGTGAACAGCGGAACTGTGCCGCCCGTGAGCAGCATAAGTATTAAAAACGCAATAAAGCCCGGCACAATGCCGACAAGTGTAGTGAAAATGCCATACAGAATACAGCACAACGCAATGGTGTGCATACGGTTTTTAAATCCGCCCCATATTGAAATCAGTATGCCGCCGATGACTCCGCCGGCGGCAAAGAAAATTTCCATGGAAGAAAGCCGCCAATATTCTTCGCCGAAGGTGCGCGACACCATTAGGGGAGAGAGCTGTGCGGCGGGCACGATCATAAAGAAGAACAGCGCATAAAATAAAAAATATGAACGGAAAAATCCGCTTCCCGTGGCATATTTAATGCCTGCCTTAAGGTCATTAAAATATCCGCCTTTTTGCTTGAGCATGGCTTTTTCGTGCAGCGGAACTTTAAGTATAATCATTATTATGATTGCGACGGCGGCGGTGGCTACATCAATGAAAAATGTGGCTTCGATGGAGGTAAGCGACAACAGCGCGCCCGCCGCAGCAGGAGAAAGTATAAACATTATGGATTGCAGACTTCCGTTTATGCCGCCGATGCGCACGAGCTTGTCTTGAGGCACGATTTGCGGAAGCATTGCGTTTACGGCGGGGGTTTGGATGCCCGCGCCGACCGAGCGTATGCCCGAAACTAAAAATATGAGCCACAGGTCGTTATGCCCGAACATGAAAAACAGCGCTAAGATGAAGGTTGAGGTCGCAACTAATGCGTCAGCCGCAATAATCAACATTTTGCGGTTATAGCGGTCTGCCCACACACCTGAAAACAATGAAATAACGACCTGCGGCGCAAAGGCGCACACAGATGAGATCGTCATTATTGCCCCTGATTGAGTGGAAAGGGTGATGTACCATATTATAGAAAACTGCACAAGTGCAGAGCCAAACAGTGAAATGGTCTGTCCGGATAAAAAAAGTATTATTTTGCGCTTCCAATGCGCAAAATCTATGGCTGCGACGGTGCTGTTCATTTTATTTTTCTCCTATGGTTAA
>JAVXIJ010000240.1:0-1263 GCA_036648415.1 Christensenella sp. | reverse complement strand
CGGCGGGCTTAGGCGGGGCGATTTCGGGCGGAGTGTTCGGCGGGGCGAGTAACATTATCGGTAACGCACAACACAGGAGCGCAACGGGCAAGGAATACAATAACCCTAAGAGCGTGCAGGCGCTTGTTACAAGCGGACTTGGAAGCGACCCTACAACTGCGGCATACAAGCGCGCGGAAGCCATTAGCGCGGATGTGCACAACGGGAAAGTGCCGTCTGACCGCAAGATTGGCGCGCTTGTGGAAGCGAACGAGGCGGCGGTGAGGGCGGAGGCGCAAATACAAAACACACCCATGCTGGACGCAGCGGTAGGCGAGGGATTTATGTTGCAAATGAAAACGCAAAGCGTGCAGAAAAAGACAGCTGCCGCGGCGGAAACGATTGCGGATAAGCTTGAGGGATTTAAAACGCTTACACCCGAAGTGCAGAGCTCTGTATTGAGCATTGCACAAAACGGCGTGCTTGCGGGACGTGCAGAAGCGGACATTATGCAGGATATGCGCGGGTATGCGGAGGAGCAGAGCGGTGAAACACATACGCCCGAAATGCAAAAAATTATTAAAGAGTATGATAATTCTGTTGATGAGGATTTAGTTGCGTTTGCGCAAAATGTGATGAATGCCAAAAGTGATAAATCTAACAAGCTAAGCTATGAGCTTTCGGAAGTAACATCAAGGGAAGTAAACGATATTGAAAAGTTGACAGGGATAGATGTCCGCGGATATGAACACAACATCAGAGGAAACACAATAAACCATATTGTTAAAAGGCATGGGGCAGACGGATTGCATGACAAGAGCATGGCAAACATTGAGGACATAGGAAGAATACAATATGTGCTTGATAATTATGACAGCGTGGATATATTGACAGACCAAAACGGTGAGCCAGTAAAAACTGCTGCGTTTATTAACGCGGACGGAACGCATTCAGATGTTTTGGTGTTTAGTAAGCGTATAAACGGCACTTATTATATTATTGAAGCTGTACCTGTATCAAAAACGAGCAAGTTACAAATATTGAGCAGCAGAATTGTGAAGAATAAAAAAGGAGCTTCGCAAGTACTGAACATGCAAAGCCCGCAGTTTACGTCCAAGACGCCTCTTGCTATAGCTCCTCTTGACTCCAACATATCACAAGGCAAACAAAATGTCAATGGGAATGAGAGTGTGCAAGAGGACGCTATTGTGGTATACAATGCGGCAACATCTTTGCAAAATGAATTAAATGTATTGCTGAAAGATATTTCCGATACTTTAGGGC
>JAVXIJ010000239.1:0-1276 GCA_036648415.1 Christensenella sp. | reverse complement strand
GCATGAGGGTATTGCTCAATATCAAATCCTAAATTTTTGTAGGCGGTCAGCATAGGAAGCGGTTTGTAATGCACATTTGCGGCAATTTCCGCTTCTGCCATTTTAGTTATAAGCTGATTGCGATATGCTGTAGAACGCCCGATAAGGCGAACAAGATATAGATGTCCGCTGGAAGATTGACGGTCAAAATAATGCGGCATGATTGCGACAGGTAAATCTTTAAAGGCATCGTCGTATTTTTGTACTAATTCTTTGCGCCGCATAAGGATGGAGTCATATCGCTTGAGCTGTGCCAAGCCGATAGAAGCGCTGATGTCAGTCATGTTACATTTGTAAGCAGGAGAAATAATATCATATTCCCAGCTGCCGATGTTGGTTTTCGACAGAGCATCCTTTGTTTGACCGTGCAAGGACAGCAGCATATAATCGCGATAGACGGCATCATCATCAATGCCGGCGCGGCTTTTCCATGTGACGGCACCGCCTTCGGCAGTTGTTAAGTTTTTGACTGCATGAAAAGAAAAACAAGTGAAGTCGGCAAAATTCCCCGAACGCAGCATATTGCTTGCAGCACCAAAAGAATGTGCCGCATCGGCAATTATAACGGGACGATTGTATGCTTCTTGCATGGTATTAGATGGATGAAATAATGCTGATTTGGATTGGAGGGCGGTATCTATTGCAGGATAATCGCATAAAACACCTCCAATATCAACAGGAATTACAGCTTTTGTTTTACTTGTAACGGCTGCGGCTATTTCCGCTGCACCGATGTGAAAGGAACCTGCGGGCACATCAACAAATACAGGGGTTGCACCGACATGACAGATAACGCTTGCCGTGGCAGTGTAAGTGTATGCGGTGGTAATTACTTCATCACCGACGCCTATGCCGAGAACGCGCAAGGTGAGTTCTAAGGCAGCCGTTGCTGAATTCAGACAAACCGTTTTGTTTGTGCCGATATATTCCGAAAGCTGTGTTTCGAATAATTTTGTTTTGGGACCGGTGGTAATCCAGCCGGATTTTAATGCTTCCGTCACGCAATCTATTTCATCTTGCGTGATATCGGGGGGGGAAAAAGGTACTTTCATATACGCTCCAAACTAAAAATGTAATATCAAATAATTCATATTTTATTATATACTAATGTACGGTGAAATACAATTGGATTACGGTGGAAAACGCGATTGCTACTGCTTTATTAAGGGAGCAGAGTATGATTTACAAAGAAGCTATTGTTTGTTATAATTTAAAGCAAGCAGTTTGAAGGTTGTGT
>JAVXIJ010000238.1:0-1288 GCA_036648415.1 Christensenella sp. | reverse complement strand
TCACAATTATTAAACCATAATAATGATTGTACAAACTGCGCTATATCATTCAACCTATCGGATGTAGCATTGTTTACCGCTTCAAGCAGCGGCAGAACAACCTCAAAACTCCCCATACGCGATTTGTTATTTTCATATTCAATGATTGGTATCATGCGCAATGTGTTCGGTTTACTCGTAACATCCTGCATCGGAATCGTCCATGACAATCCCTCCACCTCCCAATACAGTGTATCAGAGTATGCGCCAATCGTCATTTTTCCGTTATCAGGATTGATAACATATGATACACTTAACATCGGGCGGCGATACACATCATTGCTTTTTACTATAAATGTGTTCTCGGGTAACAATGTCATCATATCAAACGGCGCAAGATCGTCCATTTGATTTTTCTTAGGCAAAGCCATTCGATACCCAATACCGCATATTGCTAAATCTTCTCCCAGCGCGACATCTTCCTCCGCCTTGCCTTGTTCATAAAGCATCTCATTAAGCGTCGCGATGCGCGCATCTTCCTTTTCCGGCAGTTTGAATAATTTTCTGAAAAAGCTCGGCGTGTGAGATTCGCATTTTCCACGTTGCACAAGCTGTATCGGACTGCCAAACACATACCCAACCTTAAACGATACAATTTCTGCGGCATGGTTCTCTACAACCCTGTTGTTAATCTCAGGACGTACTTCCTTCGTGCGATTTAGTATAGACTGAATGCCACGGTGATAATTTTTTAACCATATGATTTCACTTCTACTTTGAGAATGTATCAAAAACGCTTTTTGCAGAACTTCTAAAATATTTGCGTCTGTGATTTGTTTTTCAGATGTTAAAATATTACGCCTGCCGTGCATAAACATATTATTCATTTGTATAGTATTAATACCTGCCATATTATCCCTCAAAATAAAAAAAACGGAAAGCTAATAACAATTATCAGCCTTCCGCCGCTATACTCTTTGCAGAGCACTACTCAAAACCGTAAACCCCGAGCAGCTTAGTTTGGGGTTTCACATATTTACTTACTTGCATTATACCATATCTTGTGTGGTTGTCAAGCATTTTTTGCTGTATGTTGTGTGATAAATAAAACCACCTTGCCTGCGCAATAGTGGTTTCCATTTTCTTAATTTTTTTTATTTGTATATTTCTTTTCTGTGTCCTATCTCTAATAGCAGTATAACCAATTTTTCATCTTCTATGTTTGCAATTATTCGGTAATCACCTATGCGATAGCGCCATAGAGTTTTGTATTTTCCCTGCAACGCCTTGCCATAAAGTCTCGGATTAT
>JAVXIJ010000237.1:0-1321 GCA_036648415.1 Christensenella sp. | reverse complement strand
CGACGGTGACTCCAACGCCGACGGTGACTCCAATTCCGACGCCAACGCCGACTACGACGCCAACCTCAACGCCAACGCCGACTACAACGCCGACACCAACCCCAACGCCGGTACAGAACCCAACCCCAACCCAAACGCCGCAACCGACACCGACTAAAGCGGGTGTGCAGGAGCTACCCACTACAATATCATCTCCGGCAGCGTCGGGCAAAGAGGACGTAATGTCGATGGATGTGGGAGTGCACGTTACCTACACCGACGGCAAGGCGGTAGCAGGTAAACAGGTAGAGCTTCATTCGGATGTACAAGTTGGCAGAACGAATGAGGACGGTTGGGTACTGTTCAAAAATGTTGAGCAGGGCGCGCATACCGTGTTTGTAAAAAATGATGACGGAAAAACAATCGGCATGGCAAGCTTTGAGCTTTATGAAGCGGATAAAACCGATATAACGCTGGGTAAGGACGGAAGCGTACAAATTTCGGTAAATGCGAATGCGTTGAATGTGGCGGTGGATATAGAGGTGGACGAAAAAACAGGAAAAGCAGTTGTGAGCGCCGTGCGCGAGGATCGTGTACCTAAGGGGCTTACGCCCGCGCAGCGTGTAGCGGGTGAAGATGAGCATAACGCGGAAATACTTCTCAACAACAGCCTTTGGTATCTAATAGCGGCAATTACGGCGGTGGGAATTGTGATTTTGTGTATTGTGTTATTGCGCAAACGCAGGGAAAAGCAAGAGGAGGATATAGAAGAATGAATGTAATATATCTTCTGATAATCGGGCTTGCAGGGATGATAGTGTTGTTTTTTCTGACACGCAGGCATAAAAAGCAAAGAATAGTGTGCGCGCTGCTCATTGCGGTGGCAACAGCGGCGGCGGTGGTAATATATTATGTGCAGGCGCAAATCGGCGGCGTGTTCACAGTGTCGGCGGTGGCGATATTGTGCGCATTGCTCATTATGATGGTGTATGCGCTTTTGGTGGTAACAATAGACCCACCGAAGTCGCGTGAAAAAATGACGCGCGTGGCATATCGCGCAGAGAAGCGTATATTTGCGAGTGAGCCCGAGCCAAAGAAATATGCGGTGCTTGCAGAGGAAAGCATTGCACCGATTGCGGATGAACGCATTATACTTACAGAGGAAAGCACTGATATGGTTGCGGCGGAACACACGGCGGCGGATGAATGCACTGATATGGCTGCGGCGGATGTCGGAAACAATGCGGATATAGAGTACTTAAAAGAGCTTATTGCGCAGCGTGAATATAATTTGGCATTGCATAAGACGTTTGAGTGTCTTGAGGCGGGGAATGTAAAAACA
>JAVXIJ010000236.1:0-1340 GCA_036648415.1 Christensenella sp. | reverse complement strand
ATAAGTGTGATGAAGGGCAGGCAAAGGAAGCCATTTTGAAAGATCCTATACAAAGAACGGTCAGCTTTACCATGGAAAAAAAGAATGTCAATCTCACGGCAAACTATATTTCCGCAATGAATGAGATCAATGTGCAGATGGATGCGCCTGTTGCGGGTGAAGGTTTGCCTATGGGAGCAAAGGAGTATACCGTATTAACGGATTTTGTAAAGTATACTGTTCCTTCCGAAAATGTGGCAGTGGCGTGGAACGAAAGCGGCAGTAAAGCGGAGTATAACAAGGAATATTCCGCTATGATTACCATCCCCGCAAAGGTCGATGGCAAATATGCGTTCGTGCTTGCAAAGGACGAGCCTGTTACGGTAAACGTAAACGGAAAGACCATTCCCAAGGAAAGCTTATCCTTTGACAGCACAACGGGGAACATCAGCATAGTGCATAAATTTGAAAAAACAGCAAAGTCCAAGCTGCTTAGTATACTGCCGCCGATGCCTTCGGGGTTATTGCCGAACGGTACAGCCTTTGAAGACATTGGTATGCCGCAGACGGTGTTGATTGATGTGGAAGGGCAAAGCATGCAAAGAGCGCCTGTTACGTGGAAAATGGCGCCGAACGAGGTTTATGATCCCGCAGACCCGAAAGCGCAATCGTTCCTGATGCACGGCAGCGTCACCATTCCTGAGGATATTGACGTCAATGGCGTATCCACCGATGAAGTGCCCTGCGTTGTGGATGTTGCCGCAGCGCGCGTTCCTATTGCGACCCCCACGGCAAGCCCCGCCTCCGGCACATATAATGGCCCGCTGAGCGTTGCGCTTGCGTGCGGTACGCAAGGGGCAAAAATCTACTACACCATGGACGGTTCATCGCCCGAAGTGTATGGCTTGCCCTATACGGCGCCCTTGCAGCTTCCGGTGTTTGAGGATAGAACGGGCATTTATAACATCAAGGTAATTGCCATTAAGGACGATATAGATACAAGCAAAATTGTAACGTTTAGCTACACCATTCCCGCGAAAGGCAAACAGACGGTTACCATAACATCTCCCACGCAAAACACGGTGGTGAACGTGCAAGAGGGCGCTACCGCCAAGCTGTCGATTACAGCAACGGGCGATATTGCGTCGTATCAGTGGGAAACCAACACAGGCAGCGGGTTTGCAAACGTGATAGACGCAACAAGCACACAGTATACAACCCCCGCGCTCACAAAAGCAGATGACGGACGGGAGTATCGCTGCGTTGTGCTGGGACGTGACGGCACAACGGCGACAAGCTATGTGTTTACCGTCAAGATAGATAATACCGCGCCCGCAGATCCGGAAAACGCTCCGGAAAAC
>JAVXIJ010000235.1:0-1342 GCA_036648415.1 Christensenella sp. | reverse complement strand
TCGTCCGTGCATTTCCTTACACAAACGGATATATGAGCTTCTGTATTGCTTCCTGACGCATATTCTCTTTGGTGGCAAACGCAAAACCCGTATCAACATCCGTCTTTCGGAGCTTTCCGGCGCACGCATCCACCGCCGATGTCACCGCCAAATATCCCATATTAAACGGCATCTGCACCGCAAATCCATCCACAATATCATTTTCGAGCGCCTCATTTTGCACGATAGAGCTGTCAAAAGCAAAAAACGTCACATCCTTTTTAAGCTCTTTCAGCGCCAATGTCACACCCTCGGCGGAAATCTGATTTGTGGCATAAATCCCTGTAATATCCGGATTTTCGCGGAGCACCTTCAGTGTTGTTTCATAGCTTTTCTCTGTACTGTCGCCAATATCATATGTGCCCACAATTTCAATATCGGGATAATTTCTTACAGCGCGCTCAAAACCTGCAAACCGCTGCTGTGCCGTCGCCGTCTGTGTTGCATGAGAAATTACAGCCACCTTGCCGACACCGCCCATCCTATGCGCCATAACGTTTCCCACGCTGTTCGCGGCTTCATAGTTATTTGTCCCGACAAAACAATCCTCCGCTTTTTCTTTGAGTGCAGAGTCCACCAAAATAAGCTTAATTCCTTGTTCCTTTGCCTGATTTGCATACGGCAAAAGCGCTTCACTGTCCGCCGCCGCAAGTATAATCGCATCGGGTTTTTTCGCAATCGCCTGCTCCATCACCTTTATTTGCCCCGCCACATCCACCTCTGACATTGCTCCGTCCACCGAAAGCTTAACATTAAATTCCTTTGCGCCCTCTTGCGCACCCTTTTTAAGCAGCTCCCAAAATTCAAAGCCCTGCTGCTGCGACTTCACTATGAGCGTTACATCAATGCTTCCCGATATTGCATTTGTTTGATATACAAACACACCCAGCACAATAAATATGCACGCAAGGATAAGCGATATGATTATGTAATAATTTTTTTTAGTCATAATGCTCCTCCTGCGCGTCATGCTTCACGGGCAGCGTAACAGTCACGCGTGTTCCGCGCCGATAAACGCTCTCCACCCGCACGCCGTATTCTTTGCCGTAATAAAGCTCTATTCTGTCCTTGATATTGCGCATCGCAATACCGCCGTGCTTAATCGCCGACTTGCGATTTTTGTCAAAAATGCGTTCCAGCTCATGCGCGCGCATACCCCGCCCGTTGTCATCTATCGTAAAAATCAATTTTTCATCTTCCGCTCGTCCGCGAATCCAAATCGTGCCGCCGTCCGCGTTGTTTTTAACTCCATGATAAATCGCGTTTTCCACAATAGGCTGCAACAAAAGCTTAGGCATCATGC
>JAVXIJ010000234.1:0-1361 GCA_036648415.1 Christensenella sp. | reverse complement strand
GGTTTTAAGGGCACGGGCGGATAAGCGCCCCTACAAGGGCGGGGGTTTGTGGGCAGAGCCCCAAGGTTTTAGGGTTTCAAAGGGCACGGATTTTCAAGCTGTCGCGCCGGAGAAAAGCATACTTGATAACTAAGAAAATACAAGAGCAAAATAGAGCCGCAGGAGGTTCTATTTTGCGTCAGTGTAGGGCTTGTCCTATGCTTAAGACAGAGGAGGATATATGAATTTTTGTGGACTGGATGTTGGGACGAGCGGCGTAAAAGCGGTGATTTTTAATGAAAGCGGCGCGCGTATAGCAGAAGCGTTTCGTGCATACAATATAGGCTTTGATAAAAGCGGAGAACGCGGAATCCCGGCGCGTGTAATGTGGATGAAGGCAAAAGAGGTGCTGGGGGACGCAGGTGCGCAGGTGGGCGGCAGTATTGATGCGCTTGCGGCAGCGTCTTTTGGTGAAGGCTTTGTAATGCTGGATGAGCAGGATAATATGCTGAGCGATATTATGATTTACACCGACCGCAGGGGTGAGTCGGAGTTTTTGCGTGAGGCAAAAAAAACATCGGCGGAGGAAATAGCGCGCATTTGCGGGTTGCCGTTTTCACCTACCTACAGTATTTCAAAATTGCTGTATCTAAAGGAACATAAAACCGAGGTTTATAATAAAGCGAAACGTGTGCTGTTTGTGGAGGATTTCGTGAGCTATATGCTGTGCGGCACGGCGGCGGTGGATTATTCGGTGGCATCGCGTTCTATGCTGTTTGATGTGGATAAATGCGAGTGGAGCAGCGTGATGACGGAAAAGTTCGGCGTGGACGCGGCACTGTTTTCGCGGCCTGTTGCGGCGGGCACGGTCATCGGCACGGTGAAAGCGGATATTGCGAGCGAGCTTGGAATATCAACCGACATGAAGGTTGTGGCGGGGCTGCACGACCAGCCTGCTTCTGCTATTGGTACGGGCTTGCGCAAAGGCGGAATCGGATGTTCTATGGGCACGACGGAATGTATGACAGCTGTTTTTGAAGGTATGTTTTCGGCGGAAGTCACCATGCAAAACGGCTTGTCGTCAGAGCCGGTGTGGAGAAAAGGCACATATTGCACAATCGCGTATAATCCATCCAGCGGGTTGTTGGTTGAATGGTTTTTTAAGATGTTTGCCGCGGAAGAAACGAAAAACGGGGGCGCGCCATATGCGCTTTTCGAGAAAAATTTCCCGCCGGAACCTACAAGGCTTATGGTACAGCCATATCTTGCGGGTGGCGGCACGCCGTATCTTGATTATCTTTCGCGCTTTGCAATAACGGGTGCGGGGCTGGAAACAACGCGCTATGATATTTATCGTGCGATACTCGAGGGGCTTGCGCTTG
>JAVXIJ010000233.1:0-1372 GCA_036648415.1 Christensenella sp. | reverse complement strand
CGGTACAAAAAGTACGTTAAAAAAATAAACAAATGTTATTGCGGGCACTACCACAAGCGGTAATGACGAGCAGGCTGTTGCGGGCGTCTATCCGCCCCTACAGTGTCACCCACAAAACACACTCCGCGCTCCCAATAAAAAAACAATATCAATTACACTTTACCGTCTCCGTTTCAAACGCGCTCCACGGTATCGCGACTTCTTTGCCGTTATTGATAATATCATCCACGTGCAGCAACAGCGGAAAATCCGCACTTTGCACTTTCCCCTGCGCTATAAGGCTTCTTACCGCGCGCGCCGTGCGCGTCGCAATCACAATTGATTCAAGCGTCACGCCCTCAAGCTCCGCCATCGCCTGCTCAAAGCTCAATCCGCGCCCCAAAAGCGTGCCGATCTTGCGCGTGCGTCCGCCAAACACCGTAACATAAAGGTCGCCTGCGCCATATATAATGTTGTCGTCCCCGCCGCCCACAATTGCGAGCAGCTTCCGCATTTCACGCACACTTTGCCCAAAAAGCGCCGCCTGCGAATTGTAATGCTCGATTCCGTTAATGCCCTCAATTCGCTCCGAAAGCCCTATCGCCAGCGAAACCGCAAGCGCATAAGCATTTTTCATCGCTACCGCACATTCCACACCTACAACGTCGGTGGAAAGGCTTATGTGATAATAATCCGTTTCAAACATCGCTTTGATTTTGCGCAGCACTTCAATGTCATTGCCGCAAAAACATACCTCCGACGGATCATGGTCGGCAAGCTCATAGCTTGTACACGGCCCGCCCACCGCGTTTAAACACAGCGTCCTGCTGAGCTTTTGCGCATACAACAGCGGATATGGAATAAGTCCGCCGTCCGCCGTGTCTACCATGCCTTTTGTTACAGACAGCACCGGCAAGCTTTCCGAAACCAACGGCAATACCGCGTCAAAAAACCAGTCCACGCCAAAGCTTGAAACGCCGCATACCAAAAGGTCCGCACCCGTAAGCGCCGCACCAAGCTCTTCAATTTTGTAAAACGAAAATCCCTCGGGAAGCTTGCGCTTCAACGTCAAATGTTCCCCCGTAGCACGCGCATAATCTATTATTTCAGCATCAAGCGGCGTACCCACTAACCGTATTTCGTTTCCGTTGTCACTCGCCGGAAAACCAATGGCTGAACCCATCATCCCCGCACCTATAATCGTAATTATGCTCATTTTATAATCCTTTCACATCTCTATTTTCCGCCCGCCGACCTTAAGACCTTGGGGCTCTGCAACAAACAGCCCTTGTAGGGGCGGATACCATCCGCCCGCGCCCTTAAAGGTCAAAACCTTGGGGCGCTGCCCGCAACCCCCCGCCCTTGTAGGGGCGGATACCATCCGCCCGTGCCC
>JAVXIJ010000232.1:0-1373 GCA_036648415.1 Christensenella sp. | reverse complement strand
GGGATGAAATCAAGGTGATTATTGCAATTCCGCTGTCCGCCACCAAAAAATCCCCGTATTTTGACAGGAAATAAGCCACATATCACCCCAACACACCGATAACCTCCGCCAAAGGTCTAATGATGGTTTCGAGCGATTTTATGCTTAGATTTAACACATCAAAATCAATTTTCCCGAGCTCGCCCACCGTTACCGTCGCGGTGTCCGTTAGTGCGGTAATAGACTTTAACATTGCCGGAAGCTCGCGCGTTGCTTCAACAAGCGTTGTATTGAGCACAAATAAACCGATTATAATTACTGCCACAAACACCAACATGATTACTGTATGTGTATGTGAAGAACGCAGCATTTTTTTGTTATGCACCGTCTGCTCACTGAGCAGCATCTCGATTTTTTCCATACGCTGCTCATTTGTCACATCTATTGCCTGTTTTTGCTCATCCACGCCGTTTTCCTCCGTTATTTTATTTTTTCTTTAATCCACGCAAACAAATCATCTTTTACTTCATCTCTGTTTATTTCATTTAAAAGCTCATGCCGCGCACCCTCATACAGCTTCATTTCTACATTGTCGCCCGCCTGCTTCATCCAGCCATACACCTCGCGCACACCGTCGCCAAAGTTCCCCACGGGGTCCATACTTCCCGAAACAAGCAAATACGGTTTATCCTTTGGTAATTTTTTCGCCCATGCTACGCCCGATACCTCGTCCACCAAATTGGCAAAATCGTATGCCGCGCGGTCTGTAAACAAAAATGTGCACTGCGCGTCCGCGTTATATTTTTCCACGCGTTTGCGGTCACGTGTGATCCAATCATTTTTTGTTTGCACGTCCTTATATCGGTCGTTATATTTAGAAAACGCAAGGTGCGAAAGAAATGTTGCAGGCTTTTTTGCGCGTCCGAAAAACATACCGACATTAGCCAAAAATCTTATTATGCCCGTTAAATTGTTTGAGCCTGAGGTTCCCATGAATATTGCACACACCGCTTCATCACTGTATTTTGTCATGTAGCTGCGCGCAAGCATACTTCCCATGCTGTGCCCCATCAGCACAAACGGCAAGCTTTTATACCGCTGTTTCATAAGTTCTGTAAAGGTGTGAATATCCTCTACTACTATTTTCTCGCCGTTTTTATCGGCAAAATAACCATACCAACTTGGCTCGTTTGCCTGCTTGGTGTTGCCGTGCCCCAAATGGTCATTGCCGCAAACCACTCCCCCGCGCGAACATACGTATTCCGCAAATTCATCATAGCGGTCTATGTATTCACACATCCCGTGACAAATCTGCACGACAAATTCAGGCTTTACCGCATCATCTTCCCAAATGCGCGCAAATATCGTGCTTTTCCCGTCTTTTGATTGGTATG
>JAVXIJ010000231.1:0-1406 GCA_036648415.1 Christensenella sp. | reverse complement strand
GGAAAAAGACCAAAGACCAACATACAAAGAATTGTCAACAGCATTTTGGATAATGATGAGGATGTGCGTGATGATTTTGAAAACAGCGCTTTGAGACAGTTCAGACCAACAATATATTAGCAGGGTAGTAAAGCAGGGGGATTATGATGAATAAAACAGCCATGAAACCGGGATATTTAGATTGGTTTTTGCGTGGGTGGGGAAGTGCGTACAACTATTTTGAATCAAAAGACGGTAGGCGTGCAATGCAAAGTGAAATCTTTGAGAAGCAGCAGCGAGCGCGGATGATTGCAACCGTGCTCGCAGTTGCTGTAACTATTACTTTGATGTGCGCAGTTCAACTTAAAAAGGATATGGCGTGGATGAATTCATTGCTGCTAATTGTGTTTGAAGGGGTACTGTTTGTATTGCAATATGTTGTATATAGATGCTACGCACATTATGAGGAAGTGGAATTAGACACGGGGCTTAGTAAAAAAGTACAGCACATTAAAAAAGTGAACAGTATAGCTTGGATTGGATTGTTGATATTTGCGCTTGGGGCAAGCATGGTTATGCTTCTGATGAAATGAGCATAAAAGAGCGAAGCAACATAATATTATATAAAACGTTTGCGGCGGAGGAATATGCAAAAAAATATGATGTGCTGTATAGGGTTGAGTGATGATTGACAGCAAAAGCTAATATAATGGTGCAAAAACGCTTGCACCCGCAGGCGTTTTTGCATAAAATCAGAATGAATGGTAAAGGCAAATGGGCGTGGAGTATGAAAGCAATGGTGACAGAAAATACTGTTAAAACAGCAAAAATGATACGGATACTAAAATCAACTTTTTTTGCGTTGATTTTAGTATGTATCGTAAGTGCAATAGTTTTATTTTACACTAATCCGAGGTGGTACATTTTATTTTTCGGTATAGCGGCAGTTTTATTTCCTGTATTATATGTTAAATTGTGGGAGCTTCCTATTTTAGAGGTAATAAAAGCTTTGTGCATTGTGCTGACGATAGAAGGTTTTTGCGTTTTCGGCATTACGTGGGTGGCGGTGATACCATTGTCAATTGTATATTTAGTGAACGCAAAAAAAGGAAATGGTAAATGCGGAGTGATGATTGCCTGCTTAGTTATAGGGATATTGTTTTTTACAGCATCGTTTTTCAAATTAGATTTGTAAGTAATTGATTGGACCGGATCACTGAAAAACATTTGGATGCGCTTATTCGCTTTAATAAAAAGCAATATGAAAAATTAGGTGCGCCTTTTGAAGAAACGCAGAGTAACAGTGTTATTTCCGACGCTATGGAATTATTGTCGGCGGTCGGGAATCCTATGGCTGCTTTAGAATGGTTAGTGAAAAAGGGCAACGAGGCGGGGCTGCCGGATAAATATAAGGGCAGAGAATCATA
>JAVXIJ010000230.1:0-1419 GCA_036648415.1 Christensenella sp. | reverse complement strand
TTTCCTGTATCATTAAGCGCAGAACACCGTATTTTCTATGATGACCTTTACAAAGCGGCAGGCTTTGCACCTTACCCAACCCCGCCGCCTGCTTCGGCGTGCGTGCATTATCATCTAATCTGCCCATTACCGTCTATCACATATTTTGTAGTCGTAAGCTCCGTAAGCCCCATAGGTCCGCGCGCATGAAGCTTTTGTGTGGAAATCCCGATTTCCGCGCCAAAGCCGAATTCGAATCCGTCCGTAAAACGCGTGGACGCATTAACGTACACCGCCGCCGCATCCACCTCCGCCTTAAACTGCTCCGCATTTCTATAATCATTGGTGATAATCGCCTCTGAATGTCCTGTGCCAAAGCGCGCAATATGCGCTATTGCCGCGTCCACATCCTCCACCACTCTTACAGATATGATATAATCCAAAAATTCAGTCGCATAATCTTCCTCCGCGGCAGGCTTTGCGCCATATTTTTGACACATCGCATCCCCGCGTATCTCCACGTTTTTTTCCTTTAGTGCGCGAAAAACCCTCGGCAAAAATTCCGCCGCAATGCTGCTGTGCACAAGCAAGCTTTCCGCCGCATTGCACACCGCCGGGCGGGTTGTTTTTGCATTTATCGTGATTTCCACCGCCATATCTATGTCCGCCGTTTCATCCACATAAATATGACAATTCCCCGTGCCCGTTTCAATTACCGGTATGGTCGCGTTTTGCACCACAGATTTAATAAGCCCGCCGCCGCCCCGCGGAATAAGCACGTCTATAATGCCGTTAAGCTTCATCATTTCCATTACCGCTTCACGGTTAGTATCGGTTATGAGCCCCACCGCGCCGTGCGGCATACCCGCCGCTTCGCCCGCGGCAATCATTACATTTGCAATAGACATATTGGAATGCACTGCCTCACTGCCGCCCTTAAGCACAACCGCATTAGAGGTCTTAAGGCACAGCCCCACCGCATCCGCCGTAACATTCGGGCGCGCTTCATAAATTATACCGATAACGCCCATCGGCACGCGCTGCTTTGCTATCAAAAGCCCGTTCGGACGCCGCGTTGCATGAACTATTTCACCTATCGGGTCAGGAAGCTTCGCCACATCGCGCAACCCCTGCGCCATATCCTGTATGCGCTTTTTATCAAGAGCGAGCCTGTCAATAAGCGCCGGTGTGCGCCCGCGCTCACGCGCCGCATTCACATCAACGGCGTTTTGCTTCATTATTTCCTCGGTGTGCGATAAAAGCCCGTTCGCCATTGCCTCGAGTATTTTATTTTTTTCTATTGTGCTCAAACGGTTCATTGACGCTTTTGCCGCCGCCGCTGCCGTTGCCACCTGCATAACATTACTCATGATAAAAAGCTCCTTTGTCGTTTTTTTCAGTATAACATTACACGCATAATAGCACAAGCCGCCGACAGCT
>JAVXIJ010000229.1:0-1434 GCA_036648415.1 Christensenella sp. | reverse complement strand
ATTTCCTAAGCCGATTTTACGATATTTTAAACGTATGTACAACATCACTTACCATATATACTCAATATGCAATTTCTAAAATATTGCGAATATCCGCTTCATTCAACACTGCAAAATGTCCGACTGCGCCATCACTATTCTGCGCACATTTATGCGCCAGTTCATCAAGCACTGCTTTATCATTGATGCCAAGATCTCTTAATGATGTAGGCATACTGATTGATTTAAAGAAACCCAACAGTCGTTTTATCCCTTGCAGCATAGTCCAATCCGGATTGTTTACATCATATTCAATGTCAAACACACGCATTGCAAACTGAATAAACCGTTTCGGCGAATTTTTGCACACATATTTCATCCATGCCGGAAAAATAACCGACAACCCGGCACCATGAGAAACATCGTATTTTGCAGAAAGCTCATGCTCTATCTGATGTGAACCCCAATCTTCCTCACGTCCCATACCAAGCGTCCCATCATGTGCTATTTTACAGCCCCACATAATCTCCGCGCGCGCATCATAATTTTCAGGGTCATTTACTGCTTGCTTTGCATTGCGCATTAACCCACGCATTACAGACTCACACATTCTGTCTACAATATCCGTATGCTCCGTTTTTGTAAAATAACGTTCCATTACATGTGCAATTGCATCCGAAATCCCTGCCGCCGTATGATACGCAGGCACTGTGCAAGTTAACTCAGGATTCAAAATTGAAAACACCGGACGGCTGCGCTGATCCCCATATGCAAGTTTTGCCATGGTCTTTTCATTTGTGATTACCATGCCGTCAGAAGATTCACTGCCCGCACCCGGTATAGTAAGAATTGTTCCCACCGGCAACAACGCTTTAGCAATCTTTTCGCCTAAAAAATAGTCCCACACATCATCACTGTTAGGTGCTCCGCAAGCGATTGCCTTAGACGAATCAATCACGCTTCCGCCGCCTACCGCTAAAATAAAACCTATTCCATTCGCGCGGCATATATTTATACCTTGATATACAAGCTCCAACCGCGGGTTTGATTTTACCCCGCCAAGTTCAAAAACGGTTACCCCTGCATCACAAAGAGATTTACGCACGCGGTCAAGCAACCCTGAACGCTCCGCACTTCCGCTTCCGTAATGCAATAACACCCTGTCGCAATATTTTGCGACTTCTTTGCCGCATTCAAGCTCTGTATCTTTACCAAAAATAACTTTGGTAGGATTATAAAAAATATCATTATCCATAAATATATCCTCCTATTATATAAGCACTTTACTACATTTTAATTCTATTATGATATACACGCAATGTCAATTAAACAAACTACTATATTGTAATGTTTTTTTCATACACTCCCGCAATAATGCGCAGTTGGTCCGCGGGGTTAATAATGTCTTTATCAAACATATCCGGATAACGTTCTGCCAATTCGGCATACACCACG
>JAVXIJ010000228.1:0-1446 GCA_036648415.1 Christensenella sp. | reverse complement strand
CTTATGGCTCTGCACGACAAACACCGCCCTTGTAGGGGCGGATACCATCCGCCCGTGCCCTTAAGACCTTATGGCTCTGCACGACAAACACCGCCCTTGTAGGGGCGGATACCATCCGCCCGTGCCCTTAAGACCTTATGGCTCTGCACGACAAACACCGCCCTTGTAGGGGCGGATACCATCCGCCCGTGCCCTTAAGACCTTATGGCTCTGCACGACAAACACCGCCCTTGTAGGGGCGGATACCATCCGCCCGCGTCCTTAAGCTTTAAAGCAGGCTCATGGTGTTGCGCATCTTGCCGCTCGCCCCAAGCAGCGGGGGAAGCTCGCTTACAGTAATTGTCACATTTGCTATACCCTCGCGCACAAAGCGTTCTTCGCACAGCTCTTTGAGCTCGCCGCCCACACGGGCATGATTTTGCTCGGTGGTGAAACGCAGCTGTAATTCGTCGGGTGACGTCTGTACAAATTGAAGCTGCTCACAGTCAGGCATATGCAAAGAAAACTGAATGAATACCGACGACGCAACGGTGACTTCCTCGTGGTTATCATCTATAAACGTAAGGTTGTCCTCCTGCCTCCCCTCAATGGCAAGGGAGGGAAAGGGCAGTCCGCATGGGCATGGGCTTTCGTCAAGCAGTATCCTGTCCGAAATATAATAGCGTATGATAGGCTGCACCAAATTAGCAAGATTTGTGAGCAACACGCCCTCACTGCGCCGGCCGCTCTGCACGGGGTTCCGGTCGCGGTCCACCGGCTCTAATATCATCCAGTCGGTGTTGATGTGCATGCGGTTGTGCGCGCACAGCATGGCAAGTTCCCCGCCTTCGGTAGAGCAATAATTGTCGATCATGGGGCAGCCAAACGCCTGCTCGATAAGCTCTCGCGTTTCGGGTGAAAGATATTCTGCGGAGCTTCCCACTGCTTTGGGCGCGATGTGCAGCTTGCCCTTTTGCTGCTGTAACGCAAGCAGCTTCATGTTAGATGGATAGCCCGTGAGCATCTCAGGTTGAAATTCATTCAGCTTTTCCACCATCTCGGCGGTGCTCATATCTAAAAACAGTGGCAAAAACCGCTCGGGGCAGCCCATTTGCTCGTATGCGCGTTTTGCGCGCACATACGAAAGATAGGTGGAATGATACCCGCCCGAGGCAAGTACACCCGCGGATTTCATATTCGGCGCAAGAGTAATACCATGTAGCTTGCTTCCGCCCAAAAGCCGCGCCGCCATCAATGCGCCGTTGACCGCCTGATGCCTGCTGTCGCGCACCATGCGCAGCGGTATACCGGTAGTGCCGGAGGTTGTGAGCACGGTGTATTTGCCCAAAAATGGATTTGCGGCGTTTTCAATATCTGACAAGTATTTGTCAAGCGCGGCGGAGGTGACCTTAGGGTCGCACACCCAAGCGTCAAAATGCTCCATGGCATCTGTGCGCAGCGTGACGG
>JAVXIJ010000227.1:0-1455 GCA_036648415.1 Christensenella sp. | reverse complement strand
CTTGGCACAACCGTCACCGCCACCGCCATAGGACGTATTGCGTAAATTCTAAACCGCCGCTACCGCAAACACCCGCTCTCTGTAGTAGGGGCGGATACCATCCGCCCGCGCCCTTGACCTTGACCTTAAAAAACAATATATCTATTACACACAACCCTTACGGCTACTTAAATCTTATCCGCCAACATTCACTGTAGGGGCGGATACCATCCGCCCGCCGCAACCTTGCCGCGACCACTACCATTCCCGCTCATCCCCCCGTGGGTTACATCTTATCGTATTCCCTCGGAATGAGCAAAAGGCTTAACACCGCCGCAATCGCCGTCAATATACAAATCACCCAAAATGCCGCGTCAAAAGACACCCATTCAATTACACCGCCCACAATTACAGGCCCTAAAAATATGCCTATCGCAAAAATCGACTGTAATATTCCCGTCGCGGTCGAACGCTGTGACGGCTCCACCGCCTTTATCACAAACCCCGCCAACGCGCCGCAGGTAATCCCGTAACATATTCCCGACAACCCTTGCATCACGTACACCGCCGCAAGATTCATATGGTAAAACATTGGCAAACACGAAAACGCGCCGATTGCAAAGGAAATCGCGATACATTTTATGCCGCCGATTTTTTTGTAAAGCTTAGTCCCCACAAAAAGCGATGCCGCACTTGTCACAAGAAAATACACAACCATCAAAAGCCCCAGCTGTGCGGAATCAGCGCCTAAATTTTTTGCCGCAACAGATGTAAAATAACTTGGAAGCGCGAAACACAAAAGCTGTGAGAAAATCGCCAGCACCGAAAAAATTAACAGGTGTTTGTTTTTCAAAAGTGCCGCCAGCTCTTTGCCGCTCGGCGGTATGATTTTTTGTGTTTGCTTCGGCGTTTTAAAAAGAAGTATTACGCCAATGCCGATTATCGCCGCCACAAACGCAAAATAAAAGGGCGCGTGCAGCCCAAATGCCTGCGCCAACAACCCACCCGCGAGCGCCGCCACAACCTTGCCCATGTTAGAGGACGCATTTAGCACCCCTTGCGCTTTGACCTGCTTGTCCTCATCATTGTATTTCGCATACGAGGCGCAAATTACCACCCACCATGCGGCGGACGCCCCGCCTACACCGCGCGCAATAAGCACCCAAAAGTTGTCCTTTGCAAATATAAACATCAGCGCCGATACTCCGAGTATCACAAAGCCTACCAACAACAACAATTTGTCCTTGCCGATTTTGTCGGATACAATCCCGAGAGGCACGCGCAGCACGATCTGCATTACACCGTATGCCCCGCCGATTGCGCCCACCACCGCGGCAGTCGCCCCTAAAGACATCGCATAAGCGGGCAGCGTCGGAACGTACGAATACATGGACATCCATAAAAATGCCGCCACAAGATTTATAATAATTGCATTTCTTTTCAAAATTTCTCCTAAATCAGTTCTGCTGTAATAAA
>JAVXIJ010000226.1:0-1470 GCA_036648415.1 Christensenella sp. | reverse complement strand
CCTTGCGGGGTATGGGGCAGCGCCCCGAGGTTTTGACCTTGCGGGGTATGGGGCAGCGCCCCGAGGTCTTAATGGGTCTTAGGAATTATTTGATTGAGAGGTTATGATGAGCAATGATACGATAGCTGCGGTTGCAACGCCTGCGGGAACGGGCGGTGTGGCGGTGATACGCATAAGCGGAGAAGACGCTGAAAAGGTGCTGTGCAGGGTTTTTCCGCGCGAACATTTTGCGCACGGACAGATGGTGTACGGCAGCGTGAAAAAAGCCGGTGTGTTGCTTGATATGGTGATGGCGGTTATGTTTTATGCGCCAAAATCATATACAGGTGAAAATACGGCGGAAATTCATTGCCACGGAAGCGCTGTAGGCACGGCGAATATACTCAACTATATCATTGAATGCGGTGCGCGTCCTGCGCAGCCGGGCGAATTTACGCGGCGGGCATTTCTCAACGGCAAGATGGACCTTTCGCAAGCGGAGGCGGTATGTGATTTTATTTCGGCATCATCACAAGCGGGAGCGCGGGCTTCGTTGGGGGCGCTTGTCGGCAAATTAAAATCGCGGGTGTTGGTTTTTCAAGACGGGCTTACAGATGCGCTTGCGCGGGTGGAAGCGGCGGTGGAATATCCTGAGGAAGATTTGGAAGATGAAATTACAGAGGAGCTGCTTCCGGTTTTGAAAAAAATGCGCGAGGAAATAACGACGCTTAAGGACACGTTTGCAAAAGGACAAATTGCAAAGAACGGACTTCGTGTGGTGATTGCAGGAAAACCAAATGTAGGGAAGTCTTCGCTTTTAAATGCGCTCGTGGGAACGGAGCGCGCGATTGTCGCGGACGTTGCGGGCACCACGCGCGACACAATTGAGCAAAGCGTTGAGCTTAACGGAATAAGCCTTATTTTGACGGATACGGCAGGTATAAGAAGCACTGATGATTTTATAGAATCAGAGGGCGTAAAACGCTCGAAAAACGCTATAAATGAAAGCAAACTGGCGATTTTTGTGTTGGATGGCAGCGGCGAAATCACAGCGGAAGACGAGCTTGTCTTTACAGCGCTTAAAAAAAGTGAAGTCGACATTATAGTCGTTTTAAATAAATCAGATGCGTGTGAGAGGCTCTTGGAAAAGGATGTAAAACGCGTTTTCGGCGAGTCGGCAATGCAGATTTCGGCGAAAACGGGGGCGGGTATGGCGGAGCTGAAAAAACGTATTTCGGATTATGCGGGTTGTGACGATACGGCGGGCGAGGTTCTTATAACAAACGAACGGCAAATGTATGCGCTGGGATGTGCGGCGGGCGAAATCGGCGATGCGGTGAGCGCGCTTGAGGGCGGAATTGATATGGATTGTGTGACGATTGACCTCAATGCGGCGTGGGCGCATTTGGGCGAGATTACGGGTAAGACCGTGAGCGAGGAAATTATCGATAGGATTTTTGACAAGTTTTGTTTGGGGAAGTAGGGGCGGAT
>JAVXIJ010000225.1:0-1472 GCA_036648415.1 Christensenella sp. | reverse complement strand
TACCAAATCTTATATTTGGGGTTATGCAACTTTTAGTATTAAACTGAGAAGGAGAAAAGCTATTGCAAGAGGCACTGGCAGTTGTACAACAAACTTTTACAGCATTTAATGGTACGGGTATGTATATGGCGCTGTTTTTTGTTGCGCTGATTTATATTTATATGATAGGTGATAAAGAAATAAAGGCGTTGTTTTTTTATCCTGCAATTTTCATTTTGGTTGTGATGGTTTTTAATCCTATTTTTGTGATGGTTGTCGATAAAGCCGGTATATCGGCAGATATTTTTTGGCGTGTTTACTGGATCTTACCTGTGACATTTATTTTGGCATATGCAGCGACCTGTGTTATTGATAAAAATCATGCAAAGATAACTAAAGTGGTTGTAACGATACTTGTGATTGCTGCAATTGTAATAAGCGGTAGATTTATTTTCACTTCTGAGAATTTTAAAATGTCAAATAATTTGTATAAACTGCCAAAGGAAACGGTTGCTGTAGGGGAAATCTTAAAAAAAGAATTAAGCGGAGAAAAAGTATTATTGCCGCCCGAGATGGCTGTGAATATGCGCCTTTATGATGCAAGTATTCGCATGACTTACGGTCGGGATGTTGTGACGCATCATAAGGTGTTTGATGCTGAAGATTACTACAATTGGAGTGTTCTTGCACTTTATGATATGATATATCAAGAGAAGAAGTTTGCGTCAAGGGTGGTAAACGATGCATTGGAAAGAACAGATACGAGCTATGTTGTAATAAATGAAAATTCGCCGGTGCGTTCGGAGTTTGAAAATATGGGGTGCAGAGAAGTGGGAAATGCTTACGGGTATATTGTGTATGACGCAGTTGATGAATAAGTGAAGCGTATTTTAAGCTCGGTGAAGGTAAAATTGCAAAAAAACTATGATTAGTATATAATCAACCAAATAGACATATTGTTTTGAAAGGTAATAACTTCAATGATAAATAAAGAAAAGATTTTAGAAAGAATAAAAAACAGGGATATGGCGGTAGGAGTCATAGGGCTTGGTTATGTAGGATTACCGCTTGCGGTTGAAAAAGCAAAGGCAGGATATAAAACCATAGGGTTTGATGTGCAAAAGGATAAGGTTGATTCTGTCAACCGCGGAATTAACTATATAGGTGATATTATTGACAGCGATCTTTCGGATGTGGTAAAAAGCGGATCGTTTAAGGCAACGTGTGATTTTTCTTTAGTGAAGGATGTTGACTTTATTGCGATTTGTGTGCCGACGCCGTTAGATAAATATCAGCAACCGGATATTAGCTTTGTTACGGACAGTGTGACGCAGATTGCTAAATATATAAAAAAAGGCGTTATGATTGTATTGGAATCGACAACATATCCAGGAACAACAGAAGAATTGTTAAAGCCAATCTTAGAACAAGGTTCAGGGCTTATTTGTGAGGAAGATTTTTATCTCGGATTTTCACCCGAACGTGTAGACCCT
>JAVXIJ010000224.1:0-1487 GCA_036648415.1 Christensenella sp. | reverse complement strand
TTTCGGGTCAAGGGAGCTTGCTCCATTGCGGGGTTTGCGGGCAGAGCCCCAAGGTTTTGGTTTTTTAGGGTTTGCGGGCGTCCGCCATACAGTAAGCGGTAGGTTGGGTGGGTTACAAAAGACTTTCGCGCCCGAGGCGTTTATCAAGCTCGCGGAAAATACCGTTTGCGCCGTTTATCCCGAGCCCGAAGCGTTCGGCACCTGCGTCCGCCATTTCAAGCATGACATCAAGCTCGCGAATGCCGCCTGCGGCTTTAATTTTGGCGCTGTCACCGACAGCATCTTTCATTATGCGCACGATTTCCAAAGTGGTGGGTTTTCCGTGAAAGCCGGTACTGCTTTTGACCCACGGAGCGCCCGCCGCAGCGACCATTTCAGATGCTTTGGCAATTTGCGTATTATCAAGAAGCGCCGTTTCAATTATAACTTTCACAGGAATTTTAACAGCCTCACACACCGCCGTAATTTCTTGCTTGGCATATGTGGTATTTCCGGACAAAAATGCGCCGATGTTCATTACCATGTCGATTTCCTGCGCGCCTAAAAGTTCAAGCTGTTTTGCTTCATATACCTTTGTTGAGGTAAGCTCTCCGCCATAGGGAAAGCCCGTTACAGAGCCGTGCAATATATCATCAAAGCCGATTGTGTTTTTCATTGTATAGGTGAGATAACACGGCAGAGTTATGGTGGAAGCGCAGTGATATGCTTTAGCAATATCGCATACACGCGCAATGTCTGTAAGCCGTGCATTTGCGGCTACCGCGGTTATATCAATCATTTGGGGCAGTGTTTCTAAGTTGAGCATAAGATTACTCCTTAAATATTTAGTGTATTATAGTAAAAACAGTTTTATAATAGACAAGAAAGTGTGCCTTGTCAATGCACTTTGCAAAAAAATGTAAATAAATAAGCTGTATAGTAAATTTGAGGTGTATAGAATGGATATAAAAGAAGTCAGAGAATATTTCGAGAATGATAGATTTGTGCGTGCATTAGGCATTGAAATCGTAAGTGCGGAGGAAGGCAAATGTGAGTGCGCGGCGAAAATAGAGGATTGCCACCTTAACGCGGGAAACGTTGTGCAGGGCGGGATGATTTTTACGATTGCGGATTTTGCATTTGCGGTGGCGGCGCATTGCAAACACGGAATAGTGGTGTCACTTACTAATAATATTACATATGTACGACCGCCTAAAGGCAACATACTTATTGCGCGGGCAAGCGAAACGGCGGCTACGCGTAAAACTTGTTTATATGATGTGGTAATCACCGATGAATTGGGAACACAGGTGGCGTATATGAGCACGTCGGGATATATTAAAGGATAAGCATTATAAGCTGTAATCGGTTTTCAGCTGCCTTGCATGGGGTGGGCAGAGCCCTAAGTTTTAAGGACGCGGGCGGATAAGCGCCCCTACAAAGGCTGTAGAGATTGCGGGCGGATAATATCCGCCCCTACAAAGGCGCTGTAGAGATTGCGGGCGTCC
>JAVXIJ010000223.1:0-1489 GCA_036648415.1 Christensenella sp. | reverse complement strand
GCTCTTTTAAATATTCAATATTGCACGGCATAACAAATGCCGCAATGCAACCATACTTATTTGCCGCCTGTGCAAGCGCTTTGACATCCGATTCCGTCGTTGGTACGGCAAGTGCACTGATATCCAAAATACTTGGTAAATTTTCAAATGATAATTGATTAGTCATAATATGTGCATACTCCTTCTTATTACTGTATTGTGTAGCCACCGTCAATCACAAGATTTTCCCCATTGATTAAGCTTGCAGCGTCACTTGCAAGAAATACTGCACAAGCCGCAACTTCCTCCGGATAACCAAATCTGCGTGCGGGTATCGTCTTCTTAAAGGCATCTCCAACCTCTCCCTCCCATGCAGCTTCACCCATCGGAGTCAAAATCACTGTCGGTGATATAGCATTAACATTGATATTATACTGTGCCCATTCAAAACACAAAAGCTTTGTCATATAAATAACCCCTGCTTTTGCCACACCATATGCTATATGTTTATCAAGCGCTATTATTCCTGCCTGAGAAGCCATATTTACAATTTTACCGCCACCATTATCAATCATAGTACGCCCAACAAGTTGCGTGAGCATAAACATACCCTTAATGTTTACGTTCATTGTAAGATCCCACATTTCCTCGCTCATATCTACAGCCTTATCAATCAGCCCAACACCTGCACAATTAACAAGTATATCTATTTTTCCATATTTACCGATTACAGCATCTACCACTCCGCGACGATCACTCGCCTGCGTAATATCCCCTACATAGCTTAAATACTCACGGCCTCTTCCTTCAACATATTCTTGCAATTCTGCCGATACTGCACGATCAAACGCAATAATATCCGCGCCCTTACGCGCATACATCTTGGCGATTTCCATTCCTATACCGCTTGCTGCACCCGTAACAATCGCGCGCTTGCCGGTAAGCGCAAAATCCTCATTAAACTCTCTATGTGCCATTTTTTATCCTTTCTGATTGCGTAAAAAAACAAGGCGGGATAAATATATGTCTAAAACCGCCTTGTTTTTGTAGTCAATGTTTTAAATATTATGCGGTTTGACTGTCATTCGCCGCAGTATCCAGCGTATACGACATAATCTTTACTTGATCCGCTTCGCTGTGCATCATAATACCTCTGATTTCGCCATGATGCATAACCATTATCCTATCACATATGGAAAGTACTTCCGGAAGCTCAGAAGAAAGTAATATGATTGCAACACCTTTTTTAGCAAGATCATCTATTATCTTATATATTTCTGCTTTTGCTCCAATATCAATACCATGCGTCGGTTCATCCATAAATAGAATTTTAGGGCTGTTCATCAGCCAACGCGCTACAATTGTCTTTTGTTGATTACCACCGGACAAATTATTTACACATTGCTGTAATGATGGTGTTTTTATGCTAAGCATATCAACATATTCATCTGAAACACCTTTTACCTTGCTCTTATCAAGTATTCCAAGAGCATTCTTAAGACGTTTCAAA
>JAVXIJ010000222.1:0-1500 GCA_036648415.1 Christensenella sp. | reverse complement strand
CCAAACGCTCCGCCTATTACTATTCCCGCGTTTGTATTTGTTAACGTAATATTAACGTTATTAACATTTATGCGCTCAAACGTTCCGTCACGCGTATATCCAACAACCGCTCCCATAATGATAAACCGTGTATATGCGCTTTCCGTCACATTAGCCGTCATGTTGTTGAGCGTCATGTTTTTGACACTGCCGCCATCAATCCGCCCAAACAAGCCAAAGCCAACCCCCGTACCATCCACCACCACCGTCTGCCAGTTTGTCGGTGCAACGTTTTTCGCGTCTATAATGTAATTACCGCCGTCATAAGTGCCTCTGATAGCTATCGGCGTATACGCCGCGTTTGCCATATCAAAGCTCGCGGTTTGCAAATATCCGCGGTCAAGCGTATACCCGCCCGCAGTGTCCGTGCCGATTTTTAAGAATGTCGCAAAATCGGGCACACCGATTACGCCCTTTATGGAAACGGTCTTGACGATGTCCGCCGCGCCCGCTTTTTTATAGGTAACCGTCAAAGTCGCCGTTTCATTCCCTGTTGCAAGCGGCACAACCTGCCGCACGCGTACGCTGTCGCCCGCTACCGCGCTGAGTGCAAATTTAGGATTATCTATGCTCCAATTTGCCGAATAGCCAAACGCCGCAGCCGCACCCTCTACAGTATAATCCTTGTCGATTTCCTGCATATTGATGTTTGTAAAGTTAGGCGCGGGCGCTGTAACACGCCTTATTTGCGCATCGTCGGTGATGTTCGGGTTAGAATTGCTGCTCACACGCAACGCAACCTGCGCCGCAAAATATCCGTTCGCCCCGACCGTGCCAAGGTAAGTGTTGTTAGAATAATTAGCGGCGGGTGTGTTACTTAGCCCCGCAAAACCGCCAACATATGGATTCGCTACTGCATACGAAGACGCCCCAAAGGTTATAACGCTTGAGGATACATTGTTTCTCACATTGTTAGCATTACTGAGCTGTCCCGCAAAACCGCCGACCTGCAACTGATCTGTTACATTTCCCGCCACCGTCTGCGTGATATTCACTTTACCGCTGCACTTGTTGCCTACATATTCTCCTCCGCCTATATTTCCGGCAAAACCGCCTGTTACAATATAGTTAACATTATTTATGACGTCCACATTTGCAGCAGAATTTTTTACATTGCAAGTATTGAAATAACCTGCAAAGCCGCCCATATAAGATCTACTGCTTGAAGTGTTTGTTGCATTCCCCGTTATACTTCCGTTTACCTCGCAATTATTAACAGTAGTATTATCTATCTCTCCAAACGCTCCGCCTATGTGCACCCATCCGTTTGTATTTGTTAGTGTAATATTTACGTTATTAACAGTTATGCGTTCAAACGTTCCGCGCGTCACGAATCCCGCAACAGCGCCCGCATAGGCGTATTTCGAGCTTGCCGTCACACTCGCCGTCACATTGTTAAGCGTCATGTTTTTTACACTCCCGCCGTCAATTCGTCCAAATAGCCCCGAACCAGCATGCGCA
>JAVXIJ010000221.1:0-1555 GCA_036648415.1 Christensenella sp. | reverse complement strand
TCATTTTCCCGTTCAAGACGCTCAACAAGAAGCTCTATCGCAGCTTTCATCTGCTGTGCGCACTCACGGTATTCCTCCATGCCCTCATCAAATGGGTCACATATATCATAAGATGAATCCACGGGTTCACCGCAAACACCCTTAGCATACCCAAGAAGCGTGTGCATCTTGTGCGTATCCTCAGGCGCTATAACCTCCATATGCTCTATAAGCTCTTTACCCATCGCAAGAATTATATCCGCCCACGCCGCCTGCTCAGGCGCAAACTGCTCCGCGACATGCTTGTCGATTTCAAGGCCCATTTCCTCCATAGTGCGAACCGCTTCTTCGGTTGGCTCCGCGTCCTCACACGCAAACGTGCCCGCGGACTTTATCTTCACTTCACCGTGAAGGCTTCTACTTCGGTCTACCGCGTCATCCATAATCGTTTCCGCCATGGGGCTTCTGCATGTATCTCCTGTACAAACAAACAATACATTCATGATTTTATACTTTTTCCTCCTTGACGGTCACTATCATGTGTCCCGCCGCCCTTATTATTCTGTTCATTACCGCAAGACCCATAACATCTTCCTGCGCATGAAAATATACATTGTCATAACCGTCATCATCCACTTCACGCAATACGCGAAACAATGCCGCCTCCGCGCTTTTTGCGTCCGCGCCCAATGTCACCGTCTTGCATCCGTGATAATACTCCGTGCAATCATCCATACACAGCACAACTGCCGCCCTACTGTCTGCACTATCAATATGATACCTAATATTGATACTTTTCGCAACCTCTTTTTTATCTCCTGTGAACACAATAACATTCGCACGCGGCGCATAATGCTTATATTTCATGCCGGGAGACGCGCATACTTCATCTTTCGCAAGCTCAGACAACACTGCTTTATGAACCTTCACGCTTCCCACCGCGCGCTTTATCATCTCGGGTGTAATATCTCCGGGGCGCAGCACAATAGGCACTTCGCCCGTTGCATCCACCACCGTGCTTTCCACCCCCACGCTGCACGGCCCGCCGTCAATGATAAGGGGCACCTTGCCGCACAAATCTTCATATGCGTGCATTGCAAGTGTCGGGCTCGGCTTTCCCGATGTGTTAGCGCTCGGCGCCGCCACCGGCACCCCCGCGCGTGCAATAATAGCGCGCGCGATCTCGTTTTGCGGCATACGCACCGCCACAGTCGCAAGCCCCGCGCTCACAGTGTCAGGGATTTTGTCTGATTTTTTCACTATTACAGAAATCGGTCCGGGCCAAAATGTTTCCATAAGTATGCGCGCCGTTTCTGTTACCTCCGCCGCTACATCCGCAAGCTGCTCCATGTCCGCTATGTGCACAATAAGCGGATTATCCTGCGGTCTGCCCTTTGCCTCAAAAATCTGCTCCACCGCATGAACGTCAAACGCATTTGCGCCTAATCCATATACCGTTTCCGTGGGAAATACCACAAGCCCGCCGCGCAAAATCTCCGCCGCCGCCTCATTTATTGCCCCCTCATAATCCTTGCTCGCAAATACTGTTTTTGTCGCTGTCATCTTCATATCGTAA
>JAVXIJ010000220.1:667-1561 GCA_036648415.1 Christensenella sp. | reverse complement strand
ATTGTATGACTTTAGGCGAGCAAAAGCAAGGGATAAATAAGGGCGCGAAAGCGTTCTTTTTTTGTGCTTTAAAATAGATAAAAGATATGCGGGAGAGAGGAGTTTACAGATGCAAGGCAAAAAATATCGAAATATTTGTGGTATGGGGGGATATAAAAATGGATAGGGGATGATTTGCTTAAGCGGAGAAATTTAACAGAAGCATATAAAAAACAGGAGGAAAACCAATGAGCATAGAAAATGCAAAGTTTACGAGTACGGAGTTTACAGGAAAGGACATAGCGAGCTTACCCGACAACCCATCGGCGGAGGGGATTTCGGCGGCGGAGCTTAAGGCGCGGTTTGACAATGTGGGAAAAATGATGGTGGCGCTCGGCAAGCACAACGCGCTTATTGACGCGCTTTGCTCCTCTGCGGCGGGTGACAGCGGGGCTAAGGGCATTGGAGTTGAGGCGATTGCGGGGGTTGCGGGCGTGGACGTACAAACTGTGTTGGCGAACCTAAAGGCGTTGAGTGCTGCTGATAAGGCGGAGCTGCTTGCGAAATATGCGGATTATGTACCTAAAGCGGATATATCGCAGGTGCTCGGAGCGACGACGACAAAGATACCGAGCGAAAAAGCTGTGACGGACGCAATGGCAAGCGCGGGGTATGGGGATATGCTTAAGGCTGTGTATGACGCGGGCGGGAGCGGCGTTGTAGACGACGCGGAAAGATTAGGCGGACAGCTGCCCACGTATTATTTACCGCAAACTGTTAATAATGCAAACGGTACGGCTATAAAGTTCGCGGACGGTACGATGATATGTACGAAAAAAGTAATTGCAGCAAATGTACCTGTAACTGCGAGTGGCGCGGTGTATTTGGGAAATATGAGTATCGGGGATTTTGCAC
>JAVXIJ010000220.1:0-657 GCA_036648415.1 Christensenella sp. | reverse complement strand
ATTACGCGACAAAGGCGGAGGTTGACGCAGTGGGCGGTATTCAAATAGGGTATGGCGACCCATATACGCCCGACATACGATGGGGTACTAAATCAACCGATACAACCCAGCAAGTATTAGATAAATTGCCGGAATATGCAATGTGGATTGGGATAATGACTTCTGTGGGCGGTGAATATGGTACACCCAAAGCAGGAACGGCATATGGAATGATAATTTTGTGGAAAGTAGGCGGGCGCGTTATCGGAATATGCAATGGCACAGAGGGGAAATATATGTTGCAACCGACAAACCCGCCGCGATGGATTGCGATATGAAATTAAGACAGAGAGGGGAAATAATGTACACGATTGAGGTTACAATATTGGTTGCTGTGATTGGTTGCTTTGTGTGTTTAGCCGGATGGCTATCGACACGGGACAAAAAAATTGCAAATGATAGTGAGTGGCGAGGAGAAGTCAACGCAAAATTAGATGCAATTTTAGGCGTAAAACAAGATGTAAAAGATTTAGCAAATAAAGTAGGTGCGCATGAAACACGAATAACAGCGGTAGAAGCATCAGCACGACAAGCGCATAAACGAATGGACGAACATATTAAATAAAAATGAGGAGGAAAGAAAATGAGTAAAATTTATATCAATCCGGGACATGGTGG
>JAVXIJ010000219.1:0-1593 GCA_036648415.1 Christensenella sp. | reverse complement strand
TCGGTCAATCGGTGTTTTGCACTACACTTCCACATCCGCAGCATAATCCACGCCGGTCATATGAAAGCCGAACATCTTATAAAAATCATCCCAATATCCGTCAACATCCGCAAGCGCGGTTATGTTTTCATCTGTAATCTTATCCCACGACGCACTTACAGCCGCCTGCACCTCATCGCACATTTCGAGGTCATCCAGCCGCAGCATACCCTGCTCGTCCGTCTTTCCCGCGGGTAATTTTTCATGATACAAACGGTACATCTGCTCTATGCAGCCCTCATGCGTTCCCGCCTGCTTCATCACCTTATAAAGTATCGAAATATACAGCGGCACAATCGGTATTGCCGCGGACGACTGCGTTACCACCGCTTTATTAACGGAAACATATGCCGTCACGCCTTTGAATTCCTGCGGAATACTGCGCGCGGTTAAAAGCAGATGCTCCTTTGCTTTTCCTATTGAACCGTTCATATACATCGGATGCGTAAGCGACGGTCCAAGATAGGAATACGCCACCGTTACAGCGTTTTTCGCAAGCACGCCGCCCTTAGAAAGCGCGGAAATCCAGTCATGCCAATCTTCGCCGCCCATTACCTTTACAGTGTCCGCAACCTCTTGCTCTGTTGCAGGGGTGACCGTCACCTCCGCAATTTTGCGCGTCACGAGGTCAATTGTCTTATTGGTATAATCGCTGTTTGTTGTTTTGAGCACAGACGAAACGACCGTGCCGTCCGCAAGCGTTCTGCGCGGGGACGCAAGGCTGTAAATCACCATGTCGACCTGCCCCAAATCTGCTTTTATAAGCTCCACCGTCTGCGATTTTATTTCCTGCGAAAACGCGTCGCCGTTGATAGTTTTTGCGTAAAGTCCGTCTGCGTGTGCATATTCCTCAAATGCCGATGTGTTATACCAACCTGATGACGCGGTGCGTTTTCCGTTTGACGGACGTTCAAACATCACGCCGATTGTTGCCGCATTCATTGAAAACGCCGCGTTTATCCGCGATGCAAGCCCATATCCGGTGGAAGCGCCAATCACCAACACCTTTTTCGCGCCCTGCGTTTTGGGTTGTTTTTTCACATATTCAATCTGCTCTTCAACATTTTTTTTGCATCCTGTAGGGTGTGCAGTTGTGCAGATAAATCCTCTTACTTTTGGTTCTACAATCATATTCGCTCTCCTTTTGTGCTTGATCTCCCTTTTATTTTACCACAACACGCATATTTTTTCAGCAAAATAACAGAGCCGCAAGGTCAAGACCTCGGGGCGCTGTCACAAACCCACGCCTTTGTAGGGGCGGATACCATCCGCCCGCAAGGTCAAGACCTCGGGGCTCTGTCACAAACCCACGCCTTTGTAGGGGCGGATACCATCCGCCCGCAAGGTCAAGACCTCGGGGCTCTGCCCTACAGCTTTTCGATTGAAAATTTTGGGTAAAAGCTGCATGCTGCGCGATAATACTCGTCTTTGTAGGGGCGCTTATCCGCCCGCGCAAGTCTGCTCGTCATTACCGCCTGTGGCAGTGCCCGCAATAACGATTGTTTATTTTTTTAACGTACTTTTTGTACCGCCTGTGGTAGCGTTCAGCCAATC
>JAVXIJ010000218.1:0-1634 GCA_036648415.1 Christensenella sp. | reverse complement strand
GTGTTCCGTCGGCGGCGTCCGCCGACGGTGGGTCAAGGTCACTGCGGTGCTCTAAATATACGTTACGAACAAAATTTAAGTTGCGAAGCATTTTAATTTTCAGACCCATAACCGTAAGTGCTGTATATAATATATTATATAACTTATTTACGCCCTTGACCTTGACCTTGCCCTTGCCCTTGTCCTTGTCCTTGTCCTTGTCCTTGTCCTTGCCCTTGACCTTGCCCTTGCCTTTGTCCTTGCCCTTGTCCTTGCCCTTGTCCTTGTCCTTGTCCTTGCCCTTGTCCTTGCCCTTGTCCTTGTCCTTGACCTGTCCTTGTCTTAATTTCGCGCATACTCATTCGCGCGCAATCATCCATGCTAACGGTTGAATCTGCCGCCATAAGCGCTAAAATAGCTCGATATTTCCCCGGCGAAACACCGTGCATATGCGCCTCCTCGCGCAGCTCGGCGCTCACCGCCACGCTTTCGCACTGCCCCGCGCCCACATATCCATTTGCACATTGCCGCGTATCACTTAAAATCCGCTGCTCCTGCTGTGCATCATCACTGCGCACCGCAAATGTCACAAACGACTCCGCCGTCAAATATCCTTGCGCCTGTTCCGCGGATAAAATTAAATCAATCGCTTCTTTATAAGGCTTTCCGTTTACATCCACCTCATCAAGCACCCCCGCGCCGTCCGCATTTACCGCCCGCGCCTCTGTAACAACCCCCGCGCGGTTCACGCCGAGCTCTACGCTTGGGTTTACATCAATGCTGATATACGCCTGCGGCTGCGTGAAAAATATGCCGCCGCCCACCAAAAACACTAAACATATCGCTGCCGCCATCGCAGCAAACGCAAAATTTCTTTTTTTGCGCTGAGGATTGTTTTTTGCGTGCACCGCCGCTATTGTCTTTCCTTTAATGTCGTCCCCCGCTTTAATCACGTCAAACGCCCTTTTAAAATCAACGTCACGCATCATCCTCACCTCCCAACACTTGCCTTAAACGTTCTTTTGCGCGCCCTATCCATGTATATACCGTATTTGCGTTTTTATGTATAATTTTACCTATTTCTCCCGCCGTATATCCCTCGTAAAAATGAAGATATATCACCGCCCGATAATTTTGCGGCAAACCCGTAACCGCCGCAAGTACCTCGCGCGCTTGCTCATCTGTTTCCTGCGGCAATGAATATATGTCGCCGAGCGAACAATTTTTGCGCGCCGCGCTTTTAAGCCAATCCTTGCATTTGTTGATGCACACTCGCAAAAGCCACGCTTTTTCATGCTCACGGCTGTCAAATTCTTTTTTGTGAAGCGCGTATTTTATAAAAACCTCTTGGAATATGTCTTCACTGTCATGCTCGTTTTTTAGGTATACAAAACATACCCTGCGCAGCATATCACTGTACATACCCACAGCCTTTATAATTTCTGCTTCACTTTTCATTTGTGAGTATTACCTTCCGCCGCAGCGCCCGCCTCCGCAACGCCCGCCGCGAATCGAGTTTCCTGTACCGTCGCGCTTAGGCACGCCTGTCCCCCCGCCTGTCGGATTTCCGCTTCCGTCAAGCTTAGGTCTATCGGGCTGTGGGTTGTTTGAATTTCTTGCACAACCCTCGTGCCGTGTGCAAATTTCGGTTTGCG
>JAVXIJ010000217.1:0-1657 GCA_036648415.1 Christensenella sp. | reverse complement strand
GTGCAGTTTATGGGCTTTGGTACATTTGAAGTGCGCAAACGTGCCGCAAGAAACGGACAGAACCCGCGAACAGGCGAAAAAATCCGTATGCCCGAAACCAAAATTCCTGCATTTAAAGCCGGTAAAAATTTAAAAGACGCAATCAGATAATATTATACATACAATCATTATATTTATTTATGTAACTCATCGAAATAATTTATAATGTTTATTTTCTTAAAAAATCAATTTCATTGGAGGCATTATCATGAAGAAGTATATTGCAGAATTTATCGGCACATTTGTGTTAGTACTGTTTGGCTGCGGAACAGCAGCACTTTCGGGCGGCATAGGCGGCGTGACCGGCATTGTGGGCATTGCACTTGCTTTCGGGCTATCCATTGTGGCAATGGCATATTGCATCGGCAACATTTCCGGTTGTCACATTAACCCTGCCGTATCATTCGCAATGCTCATTTCAAAGCGCATGAGCGTCAAGGATTTTATAGGATATGTAATTGCACAGTTCTTAGGCGCTATCGCGGCAAGCGGCGTATTGATGGCAATTGTCAACAGCTCAAACTTGGGCGGTGTGGCAGTAACAGGGCTTGGCGCTGATGGTTTCGGCGCGTTATCCTCAGTAGAAATTTCTATGGGCGGCGCGTTTATTGTAGAAATAGTGCTTACATTTGTGTTTGTGATAACCGTTTTGGGCGTTACCTCATCCGAAAAGATGAGCTCCGTAGCCGGGCTTGTAATTGGCCTTACACTTGCGTTTGTGCACATTATGGGCATTCCGCTCACAGGCACATCCGTTAATCCGGCGAGAAGCTTTGGCCCTGCATTGCTGTTGGGCGGCGAGGCATTAAACCAGGTATGGCTGTTTATCGTAGCTCCGCTTATCGGCGCGGCGATTGCGGCATTGGTGTGGATGTTCTTAGTGAAAAACAAAAAACAAACTATCGAAGCAAAATAAACATCTGTTTTAAATCAAAACAAAAGGGGCGCTGTGTTCTTGAATACAGCGCCTTTTAGCTATGCTCAAAAGCGGTTCGGTGGCTTGCATACGCATGATTTATGCACTATAATGTTATATACCATGGTTTTGTTTGGGGGGAATTGTTTTGAAGCATACAGGGCTTGAAAAATGGAAATTGAAAAAGATACTGTTCAATTTTGTGTTGCTCAGCATAGTCGGAATTGTGTTTTTGTCGGTTACCTGCGGCACGCTTAACATGGATAAACAGGTTGATGCCGACACGTGGAACACCGCCATACAACAATCCGAATTTGTGGAGGAGGCGGCAATCGCGCGCAGCGCCGATGCCATAACCGTAAATGTCGGCACTCAAATTGAAAACATACGGGAAATATCCCTCAAAGATTCGTCTTTTCGCGCTAAATTTTTAGTTTGGTTTGCATGGGAAGGCGAAGAAAATCTTAATATGCTCGAGCATTTCAATATTTACAAAGGCGAAATCAATAATATGACCGCCGCAGACGGTAAAATTAACCGCATGGAAATTCTTAAGGATTATCACGAAAACGGCGTGCATTATCAGCTTGCGCGGTGTGATGCCACCGTTTCTAAAAATTTCAGGACTCAAAGATTCCCGCTTGATTCACATCAACTTGTGATAAGAGTGCAGTCCACATATCCGGTGGAAAAAATTGTGTT
>JAVXIJ010000216.1:0-1701 GCA_036648415.1 Christensenella sp. | reverse complement strand
TATGCCGGCGGAGCTTTTGGAGCTGTAAACAGCACGGCAGCGGTTGACGGAATCAAGGTTATCGGCGGGTCATTAAATCTTTCAGGTACAGTGCTCAGCTCAACGCAGGGTGGCTTGATCGGAGCGTCATATCGCGGAGCCGATGCTAAAGTATCAACATTGAAAAATTCAAGCACAGAGAACTTTGATATAACGAGAAAGTCATTTGTTACAAGCGGTTGGGCACGTATGGCGGGTGCAGTTGCCGAAGGAGTTATTCATGCCGATAATGTACACGTCAAGGGCGGCACAATAGATATATCAGGGGACGGCGTGGATGCAGCTTCAAGGGGCAATAGGTTTAACGGTGGCTTTGCAGGTTGTGTATCTGGCGACACTAAGCTTACCAATTGCTCGACATCTGCAAATACTGTTGTGAATGACCCATTAGCAACGGATTGTTTAGGTGGCTTTTTAGGCGTTTTGAATGGGACGCCTCAAGGTGTGGCAAGTGTACTCGATAATTGCCGTGCAACAGGAACTATCAGTATCGGCGCAGGTGTTAACCATAGTCCGCTGGGTGGTTTTATAGGACTTATATCATCATATCAAGATGTCATACCACGCACCATTAAAAATTGTTATACTTCTACGAAAATTTCAGGTGCACAGGCAGCAAGCCTTAGTGGTTTTGTAGGTAGAATCAACGACGCTGCAAGTGCTTCTATAACCACCTACGAAAACAATATGTGGGTGAAAAACACCACGATGGCAGGAAGTGCGGTTGGCGGCGGTGCGGCGGTTCCGACAGGGATATACGAGATGTCGGTGACACCGCTTTCGAACAGTATCACGAATTTGGCGCTTAATGCGACCTCGCCCTTGACGGCAACCGTGCCTACCTATACAGGTGCAGACGCGGTGCAGTGGAAGTTCGGCGGGTGGAGCAAGGCTGCCAGTGATACGGTGGTACAGCTTATTAACCCGACTTCGCCAACGGCGGCTTCGGTGCGTGCAATGGAGGATAATAAGGCTACAAGCATTACGGCGAAATTCACACGTGTTGGGTATGAGGACATCAATATCCCGATTTCTGTGGGTACAGGCGGCGGATGGATTGTGGTTGATACTTGGGAGAAGTTTGTGCAGGTCGGCGGTGGCGGTGCATTCCCGGCGAACGGGAAATATATCCAAACGGCAAACATCACAGCACCGGCAGGCACGGCATATACTACAAAGGCACTCTTTTCAGGCGTTTATGACGGCGGCGGATTCAGCATAGACTGTGCGGGCATTGCAAAGGATAAATGGACGGCTAATGCCGATGATGCATCATACATTCGTATGGGCTTGTTTGGTGGGGTATGTAATGCCGGCGCATTGCAAAATATCAACGTGAAAAACATTGATATGCAGGGCAGTGCGCTTATGATGGGCGGACTTGCGGCGGAAGTGTGGAATAGTACACTGAAAAACATCACGGTGCAAAATATTCGCCTAAACAACCTCGGCTTTGCCGCAAGTACTCAGTCGGAGGCACATGCAGGGGCTGTTGCAGGGCATATGCATATGAGTAATGCGTCCGATATAACGGTTAAGGATTCCAATATAAAGGCAACAAATGAACGCAACACATTTGCGGGCGGAATGTTTGCAAGGCAGACTGAATCGTCTTTAACAGGCACAAACAAGGTGCAAAATACGATAGTGGAGGCTGTGCAA
>JAVXIJ010000215.1:0-1706 GCA_036648415.1 Christensenella sp. | reverse complement strand
CGTCACCGTGATAAACTACCGCATTGCGGTTTATGAGTATAATAACACCGTTCAATATTGACGAAATAAGTGCGCACAGCTCGGCATACATTTCTTTTTTTACGCCGCATTGCTGCATATAGTCATCAATAATTCCCCAAAAACCGGCATAACGGCGCTCCTGCTCTAAATGCTTTTGTGTAACGCCGTCGCCTTGCGTTTTGGGGGACAAATGCAATAAATAATGATACTGCGGATGCTTCAGCATATAGCGCATATATGCTTTGCACAGCGCAACATACGGCACGTCCGCATCTTTAATGCTGCGTTTAATGTATGCGGTAAAACGCAGCAAAACATATGGACAGCACGAAAGAATCAAATCTTGTTTGTTTTTAAAATATTTGTAAATGGACGCATGAGTCGTACCGCAAGCCGCCGCAATTTTGCGCAACGAAAGCTTTTCCGGCCCGACAGCTTCGATTTCGCGTATAGTTGCTTCAATTAAGCGTACTTTTATCGGCTTTAACTTTTCCGCCATCTTTTGACATCCTTTCAAAAAAGTCTGCTAAATAATATTTGCAGCATAGCGTCCACAGACTGCTCTTTATTTTCCATCGTAAGCATTCCGCTGTGCATTCGGCATTGCAAGCCGTTGATAAAAGAGAACATCAACAATTGACCTATCACAACATCCGGTGCGTCTTCCTCAAGCGCAAGCTCAGAGGATGCTTTTTTTAATCGCCCCGAAATCGTTCCTAATTTCAACAGCCCTTTAAGCACAAACGGCGGCATAGAGCACATTTTGTTCAGTGTTTTTAAATTCGGAAACCCCGGATAGCGTCCTTTAAATACAGGATGCGCACCGCGCGCGTCAATTTCATAATACGGAGCATTTTTTTTAAAATACAACACCTTTAAGTGGTACGGATATTTTTCCACCAACGTCAAATAAGCGTCTGCAAACTTACTTATTTTTTCCGATAGATTGCCCGAGCTATTGACTAAAACGTTCATAGTATAGGTATTTAATTCGCTCATTACAGCATCATTCAGCGCGTTTACAAATTCATCCTTGTTGCGAAAATAATTATAAATTGCGTGCGGAGTTACATGGCACAGCTCCGCCATTTTGCGCATAGTAAGCTCTTCAATGCTGTGCGCATTTAAAAAATGAAGTCCTTCACGGATAAGTTCATCACGCAACGATCTTTTTTCTGTAACATTTTCTTTCAATATTAAGCGCTCCTGCCAACACATATTATGAAGCTATTATACAATAAGCAATGAAAATATACAATCCGTCAAAATGTACAGAAACGGCTTGAGAGCGTGCGTTTAATGCAAAATAATTTTGCGGCGATCCGCTTTATTTTTCGCGCATAAAATACATTTAAATAAATATAGCGTTTTATATTGACTTTATGCCGCATTTTGCCTAAAATATCAATAAGCATAGTAACCATTGTGTATAAAATTATATCGGCATTTTTTTTGTTTTTTGATGTATGGCTATGCCAAAAAAATATTTAGATAAGGGGAAATCGTAATGAACAAAAAGGACACAGTCGGAAAAGTTGCACAGAAAACAGGTATGAGTAAAAAGGACATCGAGTACATAACAGACGCGCTTTTAGGTGAAATCACCGCCGCGCTTGTAAAAGGCGACAAGGTGCAGTTTATGGGCTTTGGTACATTTGAAGTGCGCAAACGTGCCGCAAGAAACG
>JAVXIJ010000214.1:0-1707 GCA_036648415.1 Christensenella sp. | reverse complement strand
CCTCGTGCCGTGTGCAAATTTCGGTTTGCGTATCATAATACGGACAATCCGCCCCCGCACATATGGTTTTATGTCTTGTGCACGTTTTCATCTGTGCGTCATACCACAAGCAATTCGTCCCGACACACGTTCCGTCCATAGTCGGGCATATGCCGCTGCCCTGCCGATACAGTGACCCGCCTGCATTTTGCCGCGCACCCCGTGCCCCCGCTTCCATGTTGCGCGGTGCGGCAAATGCCACTCCTGCCGAAAAAACAATGCATATTACCAAAATAACCATCACTAAACTTCTAAGCTTTGTTTTCATATGTAAATACTCCTTTTTGAATTAGCTTCACTGTAAATACGATTCAACATAGCAAATCCATTCAAAAAGCAAAATTTTATTTGTTGCTTTGTGCAAACTCCCGTTTCTAAAACCTCGCCGCTTCCGCAGACACTTCACCCCCACTATCTGTATGGGCGGACTCCCGCAAAACCTTAGGGCTCTGCCCTACAGCTTTTTGATTGAAAATTTTTGGTAAAAGCTGCATGCTGCGCGACAAGCCCCGTTGGGGAGCAAGCTCCCTTGACCCGAAATGCTCCGCATTTCCAACAAAAATATATTTGTTGCACATTATACACAGCTCATTGCGGCTACAAATCTAAACACTCAATTACTGCCGCAAACTCTGCCACTCCCGCTCCCGCCCCCACTTTTAATTATTCATCATCCTTCGCCCCTACCCCAACGCCACATCCAATATCATCATCAATATAAAACCAACCATCACACCCGCAGTGCCCGAATGCGAATGCTCCCCCAAATGCGCCTCCGGAATAAGCTCCTCCACTACCACATAAATCATCGCACCTGCCGCAAACGCAAGCAGCCACGGCATAAGCCCCGTAATAGAACCAATCAACAACACGCCCAACACAGCGGCAATCGGCTCTACCACGCCCGACATAGACCCCCACAAAAACGCTTTGCCGTTTTTCATGCCCTCTTGCTTAAGCGGCAACGAAATCGCCGCCCCCTCAGGTATGTTTTGCAATGCCATACCAATCGCTAAAGCAATTGCGGACGCAAGCGTCATAGCATTACCGGTGTTCTGCGCCGCCACCGCAAACGCAAGCCCTACCGCAAGTCCCTCGGGAATATTATGTAACGTAACCGCAAACACAAGCATGGTGCTTTTGCCAAGCTTTGAATGCAGCCCCTCGGGTTTGCTTCCGCCCGGATGCTGATGAGGAATTAAGTGATCAAGCGCAAATAAAAACAACCCGCCGAGAGCAAAACCGCCCGCCGCCGGAATCCATCCTGTAACGCCTTGCTCCTGCGCCATCTCAATCGCGGGAATAAGCAGCGACCATACCGCCGCCGCAATCATAATGCCCGCCGCAAAACCAAGTAATACGCGCTGTATCTTTGGATTTATCTCTCCTCTGAAAAAGAAAACAGAAGCCGCGCCAAGCGTTGTCGCCGCAAACATAATTCCTGAACCGGCAAGAGCAAGTAAAATTGCCATTTTATGTTGTACCTCCATATGCTGAAATTATTCCGAAATCCGTAATATGTCGGGCTCTGCCCACATAACACTCCTGCTCTGTACGCGCGCTCCGCCGCCCGCATAACGCTCCCGCCCACTATAGGGGCGCTTATCCGCCCGCCTTGCCCTTACATCTCCCCTTCAAACATTTCCCACGGAAATATTTGAGGGGGCA
>JAVXIJ010000213.1:0-1725 GCA_036648415.1 Christensenella sp. | reverse complement strand
CATCAATTCCGTCCGTAGATACCCCTGCGTAAAGCGCATCCTGTACCTGATTTGTAATAGAATCTCTCATGTCTGTAAGTTCATTTGCACTCATACTGATAATATTATAAAGCTGTACTGTAGTAACATATTTCGGTAAAAGCTCTTTTAAAGCAGTTACATTTTCATCCGTTAATAGCTTATCCCATTCAACTTTTTCAGGGCTAAAAGGTATTATTGCATATGGAGCAGGCACCGGAACGGGCACCGCAGACGGCATAGCATTTGCTTCCTGAAGCTTTGCAATCTCCGCCTCTGATTGCTTCAGCTTTTGCTGCTGATTAGCATTATAGCTCTCCTCTGCAGAAGCACGAACCTTTTCAAAGGACGCAAAATCCTCCGCTATTTTTTTTACAATCTGCTGTGTAGTATTAGCATCATTTTTATAAACCGGACCGATTTTTGCCTGTTCTTCTTCAATTATGCGCTGTGTTGCCGCCTGATTAACAACATCTGTAGGTGCGGTTATAGTCTGCTGCGAAATTTCTCCGCTCGTAATATCATATGTTTGAGGCATCAACGAAACAAGCGCAATCGCAATACAAATTGTAAGTGACCCCACCGCCATAAGCAAATTCATCATTGCTTTTTTACGATATTCCTTTTTTAAGCCCATGCCCCGTCCTCTTAAACTATAGTATTTTTATGCCTATTTTCATATTTTTCAAATGCCTTAATAATGCTTCTTACAAGCGGATGACGTACAACATCTTTTTGGTCGAGCGCCACAATGGCAATATTTTTAATATCTCTTAACAATTCCGCCACGCGTTTGAGCCCTGAAGCATGCTCCTTTGGCAAATCTATCTGCGTAACATCCCCCGTCACTACAACCTTTGCATTTTCACCAAACCGCGTTAAAAACATTTTCATTTGTTCCATTGTGCAATTTTGTGCTTCATCTAAAATTATAAATGCATCGCTGAGTGTACGCCCGCGCATATACGCAAGCGGTGCAACCTCAATTACACCTTTTTCACAAAGGCGTGCATAAGCATCTGCGCCCATAAAATCATACAGCGCATCATAAAGCGGTCGCAAATATGGGTCAACTTTATTTTGCATATCCCCCGGCAAAAAGCCCAAATTCTCCCCCGCCTCAACCGCCGGACGCGTCAATACAATGCGTGATACCTGTTTATTTTTAAGTGCAACCACCGCCATTGCCATTGCGAGATATGTTTTGCCCGTACCCGCAGGACCTATACACAGCACAACCGTATTATCTTTTATCGCCTTAATATATTCTTTCTGTCCATAAGATTTACACTTGATTTGCTTACCCTTAGCCGTAATTGCCACAACATCCGACATCATTTCATTTACTAAATCCTGATGCCCGTCACGCACCAAATCAAGCGCATAACTCACCGAATCCTGATTTATATTCTCATTCTTACCGTACATTTTTTTAAGGACATCTATTACATCCGCAGCCATCTGAGCCTTTTTTGCCTCGCCGGTGATGCAAATTCCATTTTGTGTGGCACGAATTGCCGTATCCGTTTCAGCAGATATGACATTGATATTCTCATCAAAGCTGCCAAACACACCCGCCATTTGTTCCATACTGTCAAACGCCATATCTATATTCGTTTCTGCCAAATTACAAAATTCCTCCTGACCTATTCTTACATATGAATAATATCACATTTTGCTTGAAATTCCCACACAAATTTAATATGC
>JAVXIJ010000212.1:0-1744 GCA_036648415.1 Christensenella sp. | reverse complement strand
TTGCGAAAGGCGTTTATCACGGACAGGATTATCCGTTCTACTATTTTGATATTGAGGCAAATGCGCAGCTGCGCGCAGCCAACTATTTAAAGGGCGTATGACCGCAAAATACAAGCTCGAGCGGCTCGGGCGTTTGCTCAACAGCGGTGCATAGAATGTGGCCGTTAAATTCCAGCCAACGGATATGCCACAATCTGTCATCCGCAACACAGACGGGCTGTTCCCCCATTTGCAGCTCAAACGATTCCGGCGGCAGGTAAAAGCCCTTGCCACAAGCTTTCATTACGCTTTCCTTTGCCGTCCATAGCTTAAAAAAAGCGTCGTTGCTTGCTTGCGTATTCATTAAGAGATACTCGCTTTGCGTAAAGCATTTCCTTGCTACAGCATCATCATATGCGGTTATAGGCTCAATATCTATACCCACCTCGCGGTCCGCGATTGCAAGTACCACATAGCGCCCCGCGTGCGACAAATTAAAAAACAGATTGTCGACAGAAGTATAAAGCTTGCCGTATTTACCGACGTAAAGCTGCGCCGAACGTCCTAAATAAGCGGACAGCAAATAACCCGCGGCAAGGCAGCGCATACGGTCATCAGGAAACCGATATGAGTCCGCATATGTGCGACGTTCTTCGGAAATGCAGGCCAATTCCTGTGCGGAAAGCGGTCGCTGTATGTCATAACAAAATATTTTCATAATTGGTATATTTATTATATAATAAAAGTAACAGTCAAAGCAATCCAATCGATTATCATTTTTAATATGTAAGGAGATCAGGATTTTATGAAACCTTTTTCAGAGCATTCCGCAACCAAAGGGTCAATACATGACGCAATGCAGCTGCCGCTCTTACAGGAGCGCGAATCATGGCCGCTTACGTCGGCAGAGCAAGGAATCCTTGTGGAATATCAGCTTGAGCCGGAGTCGCTTGCGTATAACGCGGGGCTGGCGTTTGAGCTGAAAGGCGTGGTAGATGTCCCTCTGTTGGAAAAATCGCTTGACAGCATGGTACAAAGACACCGCATTTTACGTTCCTATTATTCCTTTAATGACGGCGAATTTGCGCATTGTATCGCGCCGCAGGTCAAGGTGCGGTTGACGCGCGTGCGCTGTGCATATGAAGAAATTCGGCAAAAAATGGATGAGCGAAACGTACCGTTTGACATCGGAGAAGCGCCGCTGTATAGATTTGTGCTGTACGAAACAGACAAAGCGAGCATACTGCATATCTCCTTTCATCATACCATTTTAGATGGCGTTAGCATGATAATATTCATGGACGAGCTTTGGAAAACCTATCAAGGGGAAACGCTTACGAACGCGCGGCCTGATTATCTTGACCTTGCCGTACATCAAAACGGAACAGATTATGCGCCGCACGCATCGTTTTTTGACGAAATGTTCTCGGACGGCATACCCGAAACGGAAATGCCCACCTGCCCGCTGCGCCCCGGAGTACTGCCGTATACCGACACAAAAATCGGTATCGAATTACCGTCAGAGATGATAACTGCAGCGGCGCACAAGCTGGGAATCACAACCTATACACTGCTGTTTGCCGCTATCGGCATGGTCTTAGGAAAATACTGCGGCAGTGAGGACGTAATCGTCGGCACTGCTGTTAACGGGCGTGTACACGCGGCGGCGCGCGGTATGCTCGGGATGTTTGTCAATTCGCTGCCGGTGCGCCTAAAGCCGGAGGCGGGCAAGACATTTGAAGAATATGCGCTTTTAACGGCGCAA
>JAVXIJ010000211.1:0-1745 GCA_036648415.1 Christensenella sp. | reverse complement strand
TTTAACAGTAATATTTTCCACAAGCGCGTTGCCCGTCACCTTGCCCGCAAGTGTACCCGTATATTGCGCCGCAGAATTCATGACGTTTCCCGTGCCCTCTATCATCAAATTCTTGACTGTGCCGCCCTCTATGCTCGAGAACACGCCTGTATTGCCGTTTACGCTTGCAAGCCCGCCCGCCACACGTATAGTGTGTCCGTTGCCGTCATATGTGCCGCTAAACGCGCCGCGCGAGGAAGCCATAGTCGCAGGAATTTCAAAATCACCTGTCTGTAAAAACGTGCCCGAAAGCGGATAACCGTTTGCCGCGCCGATTTTCACAAATTCTTCATAGGTCGGAATAAGGATAAGCGCCGCAGGGTCTACGGTCACGTCCACCATTCCCATAGTATATATCGCGCCCGTATTTTTATCCTTATAGTTCGCGTACACCTTTGCGGGTGTAGCAGCGCTCACCAGCTGCGCCGTTGCGGTGGTCGTTGGATTGTTGAGTGTAAGCGCCGTCTGAATCGGCCCTGTGGTGGTATAGCCATAAAACTCCAGCCCGAGCGCATCCGTGTTCGACCCTGTTTCAGAGGTTACAGCCGTTGACGAGCGCGGTGCCAAGGAAATCGGCGCTTTTGGCGTAATCGTCAATTGGCGCACACCCGCAGGGTCTGTCGCCGCATTACCCACGCCCTTTACGGCATCGCCCGAATAAAAGCGCGACCATGCGTTGTTGGTGAAAACAGGAGTCGCATTTGCAGCAATATTTACGAATGCGCCCGCTTTTCCTGCCCATTCACCCGTGATTCCTGCGTCAAACACCGCCGCCGTGCTGTAACAATTAGAAATCGTTACAGGATTCTTTATATCATATCCTACATTTGTTCCAAATGCCGCGACACCGCCTGCCGATGTGCCGCTTGCGGTAATTTTTCCTGTTACAGAACAATTATTGATTTTTGCTCCATCAATAGTTCCCGCTAATATTCCCGTCCAAAAACTGTTGCTTGCCGTAATATCTGCGTTTATATGCACATTGTCCAATATACTTCCGTTTGACATATACCCGACTAAGCCTGCAACCTCTCGCAAGCCGTCTGCAACAATCTTTATTCCCGTCACATTCCAATTTTTTATCGTGCCGCTTGATTGATTAAAAACACCGATCCTGCCGCTGTCAGTGCCTGTTCCTACCGCGTTCCACTTCGTAACACCCGAAAAATCAATCGTGTGCCCCTGCCCGTCATAAATGCCGTTAAGCATCATCTTTGTTGTATATTGCGCACCCGCAGGTGCTTTAATGTCGGCGGTTTGGATATAATTTCCACTGCCGTCCATCGCCGCAAATTCATCCCACGTGGAAATTTTGACATAATCGTTCGTTGTTTTCACTTTAACAGGCACAAGAATATCCTGCGCGCCCGCTTTGGTAAATTTACCTGTCACCGTGCTTATAGCATTTGCGTTTATCGCTTTTATGCTCGTAGCAGGTGCGGCAGCGTTCGCAACCGTGATGTTTTCGTCCGATACAGTGTAGCCCGCAAAGGCATAACCGCACAGCGCCGCCTCAGGCGTCACCTTTGCATTGGTGGAAATGGGCGCAGTGTTCCCTTTTGCAAGCCCCAAAATCTCCGTCGGAGTAATTGAAAGCGGAGTAATGCCGCTTGAAATCGGCGCAGCCGCCGTTCCGACCGCCGTTGCCGCCCCCACAAAGTTCTGCACATACATATTGTTTACAAAGGTCTTTCCCTCAACAATAC
>JAVXIJ010000210.1:0-1756 GCA_036648415.1 Christensenella sp. | reverse complement strand
TTAACATTTGTTGACATGGAGGAATTGAATATACATATTTTTATTAAGATAAAAATCGTAAAAATATGTTAGAAATGTTAAAAAAAAGATTATATATGCAGAAAGGCAAATATTGCAATGTAAAAAGGGAGAGAGGAGCATTGATATGAAAGCTATATTCCACGTAAATGAATCAATAAAATGGAACGCGGCGCTTGCAAATGTCGGAAATCTGATAAGGTACAGCGAGCAGACGGGGGTGGAAACGGAGGTCGAAATTGTTGTCAACGGTGACGCGGTAAGAGAGCTGCAGGAAAATCGGGCGCGGGATAATGGGCGGTATGACGCAATCCGTGAGCTTGCATTGGAAGCGGTTAAATTTATCGCGTGCAGAAATGCGCTTGCCGAGGCGGGTATTCGTGAGAGCAGCCTCATACCCTTTGTGGAGGTTGCCGCGTCGGGAATTGCGGAGCTGGTGAAAAAGCAGCAGGAGGGTTTTGCATATATAAAGCCGTAACAGCTGCGAATATGGGATAGGCTATATGGTAATAACACAGCGGACGAGTTTGTTGCGTCCGCTGTTTGTATGTATAAGTTATTGGGGTGTTTTAATAAATGAGAAAATATGATATAATTAAATAACAATAAAAACGTTGACAATATATTTTCAATTTGGTACAATTACGCCATGAGGGAGTAACGGGTATGAACGCAAGCCTGATAACTTTAAGACAAGAGGAGATATATAACTGCATAGTTCACTCAAATGTCGCTACAATTCAAGATATTAGTGATACATTGCATATTTCACAATCTACAGTTCGCAGAGATTTAAAAATATTGCTTGATGAAAAGCGCATTCAGTCTTTTCACGGCGGAGTATCGGTAAACACGGGATATGATTCTTTTTTTGAGAGAACCACCAAGAATATTGAGTATAAAAGAAAAATAGGACAAAGAGCGGTCAAATTGATTCAAAATAATGATTTTATTTATATCGGCGGAGGCTCTACCACGTTTGAGTTTGCAAATGTACTTTGCAGATGTGCATATCTTAAGGATGTAACGATTGTGTGCTCGGCTATGAATATTGCTCGATGTTTTGTCGGAAATAGGGCGTTTAAGGTTATTGTGCCCGGCGGAGAGCTCGAGGATGAGAACGAAAGCATGGCATCAAAAATGACTATTGATACATTGCGCAAATATAATTTTACTAAGGCGTTTGTTGGTACACAGGCGGTTAATGCAAAAAACGGATATACAATACCGCGTTTGAATCTCAGTGAATTAAAAAGCTTGATAGTGGAAAATGCTAAAGAATTGATATTGATTTGTGATCATACGAAGATTGGCAAGATAAGCGCATATAAGGTGTGTGATATTGGTGAGGTTACCAAGATTATCACTGACAAATATGATGGAAATGAAGAAGAAATTAAGGAAATTGAGAAATTCGGTTCGCAAGTGATATGCGTATAATTATATTGCACAAAGTATAAATATTGTTTTTTTTTATTAAAAAATGAAAAAATAATTTCAAAATGAAATATTACATCTAAACAAGGAGGACAAAATGAGTAAGCAGTATGTATTGGCACATGATTTGGGAACCAGCGGCGATAAAGCGTGTGTTTTTGATATTAACGGCGAATTTTTGGCTGAAGCATATTATCCGATTAAAACGTATTATCCACAGCCGGATTGGGCGGAGCAGCGACCGGAGGAATGGTGGCAGGCGGTAAAGGATGCAACACATGAGGTTGTAATAAAATCAAAA
>JAVXIJ010000209.1:0-1788 GCA_036648415.1 Christensenella sp. | reverse complement strand
ACAAAAATATACTTGTTACACATTATACATAGCTTATTGCGGCTACGGGTCTAAAAATACAAATCGCTGCCGCCGCCGCGGGCAATTTTACCCAAACAGCAATGTACGTGTGTTGCTGATGCGCAATATTTCATTTATTTCTTTTCTGACCGCCTCATAAACCGCGCGCTGCGCCGCCTGCACATCGTTCGTTTCTTTAAGCGCCACTTCATACGCCTGGCGTATTTCTGTGCCCACATTGATTTTTGCAATGCCCGCCTTTATGCCCGCACGAATATATTCAGGGTCTATGCCCGAGCCGCCATGCAGCACAAGCGGAACACCCGCCGCCTTATACAGCGCCGCAATATGTTCGACATCCAGCCTCGCCGTTGGTTTTTTCTGATCACGAGTGGCTTCGGCAACTGCGCCGTGAATATTTCCCACCGCCACTGAAAGCCAATCACATTCGCTCTTTTCCGCAAATGTTTTTGCTTCCTCAAGCTTCGTAAAGCCGCTTTTGGTTGCAAATATTTCTTCATACGGCATAATCGTGCCGCTTTCATGACCCATTACCGCACCGAGCTCCGACTCACACGGAATACCTGCGGCGTGCGCAATATCCGCAACGCTTTTGGTTGCCGCGATATTATCTTCAAAGGATAACCGTGACGCATCCACCATCACAGATTGGTAACCAACCTTAATGGCACGCTTTATAATCGGAATATAATCCACTGTTTTCATGTCCTCGTCAATGACCGGTACATGGTCAAGATGCAACAGCGTATGCTCCGGGTCTGCATATTTATTATATTCTTCCGCCACAGCCTCAAGGCTCTGCGATTCAAACTTTTCCCATTCCACACGCGCCACTTGAACCATAGCAACGGAATTTTCATCCCTTATTGCTTCTATAACCGGTTTTACCATAGGCAAATATGATACATTAAACGCCGGAATTACCACTTCATTTTTTCTTGCACGCAACACAGCCTCTTTAGCATTGATTTTCATTGATTTACATCCTCCTGTTTATTGTTTATATTCACCATTTTACCCTTTTATATTCGTCGGCGCAACCGACTCCGCCACATTTTTTATTACAATTTTTACTTTATTATAATACAATAACGCCTTTAATTTTCGGCTCTTTTGCTTCTTTCATAAACACTATGCCTTTTTCGGCATCCTCAAGCGAAAAACGCTGCGTAATAATAGGCTTTAGGCTAACCTGCCCCGACGCAATAACCGCAAAAACTTCATCCCACACAAGCGGCGCCAGCCACGAGAATTTTAGCGTGCGCTCCGACTGAATGGCATCCAACACCGAAATCTGAAGCTTATCCTCCGGACCCGGAAGTCCGAAATACACCACCGTTGAGCACGCGCCCGTCACATCAAGCGCATCCTGCAACGCGTCCATGTTGCTTGTGGCAACTATCGCGCGCGGCGCTTTTTCTCCGCCGTTAATTTCCATAACACGCGCCGCCGTTAAAGCGGCATAGTACTTAGATTGCGTGTCTGTATTATTTATAACGTGTGTCGCTCCGCATTCCAAAGCCTTTTCAAGCCCATAATCTTTTCTGCCGACAACGATAACCTTGCCTGCGCCCGCCGCCTTTGCAAGCTGCGTCTGCATAAGCCCGATTCCGCCCGTGCCATACACCACCACCGTTTGCCCAAGCTTCACGTCAAGCCTGTTAACGCTGTGCGTTGCGCACGCAAGCGGCTCTGCAAGTGCCGCATCCTCAAAGCTGACTTCATCGGGGATTTTATAAACGTGCGTATATTTGACCTTGACATATT
>JAVXIJ010000208.1:0-1822 GCA_036648415.1 Christensenella sp. | reverse complement strand
TTTTATTGGAAATGCGGAGCATTTCGGGTCAAGGGAGCTTGCTCCCTTGCGGGGGGTTGGGGGCAGCGCCCCGAGGTTTTGCCCTTGCGGGGTTAGGGGCAGCGCCCCGAGGTTTTGCCCTTGCGGGGTTAGGGGCAGCGCCCAGAGGTCTAATATGCAAAAACGAACATATTAAATTTAAAATCGAAAGGGAAAAATCATGAAAATAAAAAAAACGGCAGATGAAATTTGGAAAGAATACGAGCGCGGGGTTTCGTACAATACGGGCATTGACCTGTATGCGAATGTGGAACGCAACAACAATTTTTTCAACGATAAACAGTGGGAGGGCGTAAATGCGCCCGACCTCGACAAACCGGTGTTCAATTTTTTAAAGCCGGTGGTAAATTACTACACCGCAATGCTGATTTCGGACGACATTGCAACGTTGGTAGAGCTTACAAACAAAATTGAAACAAAAAAGAAAACCGCGAAAGCGTCCGTACAAGGCACGGACGACAAGATTTGCAGGATTGTTTCAAAAGAAGTCGAGCGTATTATCGAGCGCACTAACATGAAATTCAAAAACCGCAAAATGATTAGAAATTGCGCGGTGGACGGCGACGCGTGCTTTTACGTATGGTTTGACCCTGACGCGCCCACGGGATATACATACAACGGTGAAATAAAAATCGACATTGCGGATAACACAAACGTGTTGTTTGGCAATCCGTCGGAGCAGGACGCGCAGGAGCAGCCGTACATTTTAATCGCGTATCGCCGTTTGACAAATGATGTAAAGGACGAGGCGCGCGCAAACGGCATGAACGCCGATGATGTGGTGGCGGATAATGAAAATTATTATGTGAATGCGGATCAGGACCACGACAATGATTACACAACGGTTGTGCTGAAAATGTGGAAAGAGTGCGGCAGCGTGCATATTTTGAAATGCACACGCAACACGATTATAAAAAAAGAAGCGGACACGGAGTACAAGCTGTACCCGATTGCGTGGATGAGCTGGGAAAGCATGAAAAATTGTTATCACGGCGTAAGCCCGCTGACGGGCAAAATCCAAAACCAGATTTTTGTAAACAAATTATACGCAATGGCGATGATGTACACAACAAAAATGGCATTTCCGAAGATGCTTTATGATCGCACTAAAATTTCTGCGTGGGATAACAGAATCGGCAAGGCGATAGGCGTGGTGGGCAATCCGAACGAGGCGCTGTTTGCGAATTTTCAGCCGGCGGACATGAGCGCAAGCGTTATGGATTTAGTTAAATCTACAATCACGCAAACCAAGGAAATGATGGGCGCATCTGAAACGGCGCTCGGCAACGTGAAGCCCGACAACACCTCCGCCATAATCGCCGTGCAAAAGGCGTCGAGTATGCCGCTTGATATACAGCGCATAGATTTTTATAATTTTGTGGAAAGCTGCGTGCGGATTTTCATAGAGATGATGCGCGTTAATTACGGTGTGCGCAACGTGATGTCGGAGGATGATGAGGGACAGGCGATAAGTGAGCAATTTGATTTCGGCGTGCTCGATAATTATGCGTTGAACCTCAAAATAGATATTGGACAGGGTTCATATTGGTCGGAAATTATGCAGGCGCAAACGCTGGATAATATGATGAAAAACAAGATAATACCTGATTCGATTACATATCTTGAAGCGGTGCCGGATGGTTACATTAAAAATAAGAGTAAGGTAATGCAGAGCATACGGCGCAGCAAAGACGCGGAAATGCTCGGCAAAGGCGCAATGCCCGCGGCGGGCGATTTAACCGGCGCGCCGCTGCCTAAGGCTGTAGGGATGAAAAACATGGGC
>JAVXIJ010000207.1:0-1853 GCA_036648415.1 Christensenella sp. | reverse complement strand
AAAATATTTATCTTTGCCGCCGCCGTTCCGACCTCTTTAAGAGTATCGGGGTCTACCGCGGTAAACACCGCCGTTGCGGGATAATTCCCCGCCGCCAAAACCTTTGTAAGCTTAGCCGTTTCGATAAACTGCTCCTGCTTAAGCCCCTTACTTTCATACACCACCTCGCCCGTATCATCGAGCGAAATTTTCACCGTCATGTAGTAATGATTATTAGGCACATTCTCTATACGCAGATTCCCCTCTGCACTGCCGTTTTCAAATACAGGGTTGCTGTTAATGGAAATGTTAAACATTCCGTCACCTACAACTTGATTAAGCAAATCTTGAATCTCTGCGTCCGTCTTATCCTTGAAAAATCCATTTTTTGCCATTTCATCAAGCTCAAAGCCCGTGCTCTGCGTGCTGCGCCAATATTGATAACCAAACCAACCTCCTACCGCCACCAATATCACTATAATCACAACCAATATTATTATTGACTTTTTACTCTTTTGTTTTTTTTCATTGCTTCTTGCCATGATGTATCTCCCTGTTCTGATTTATCTCTTTATATATCGGTGTTCGCACGCGCATTTTCTGCTCACGGCGTTATTTGCGCCTTGGTAAACTTGAACACATTTTTAAACTCCGTCACCCCTGTATCGCCTTGATGTGCGATTGCAAGCTCATTTCCAAATGCCGCGGTGAAGTCAAATGTCAACCCTGTTTGCTTAGGAAGCGTGCCGAGCACTATCGGCACTGCCTCTGTGACGCCAAACACATCATACAGCGTTCCATATGCCATTTCCCCCGGCGTACGCAGCTTTAGCGCAATGTCATTGTTCTTATTTACAAAGGTTGTCGGGTCGCCCCACGCAACAAGATTTATCGTGCTTACGGGCACGCTCTTTTTGGTGAACTCCACAACCTCCACCTTTATCGGAGATAGGACGCTGTTGTTTTTGACCTCTCCCACGCCCGAATAAAATTTCGCATTGCTGCCGGGAACATATTGCACCGTTATTCCGACATTGAGCGGCACACTCACATCAATTATATCCTCGGGCTTTACAAGGTCGTTTACGTCCTTATCGGGCTTCCCGTCACCGTCTATATCCACCATGCGGTTTTGGTCGGTGAGCCCAATATAGCCACTTAAGGGAATCTGCGCCCCTGTGCCCTTTGTGCCCGCCGCCGCGCGATTATCGCGCGCGTCATAGGCTATTACATAATATTCCGCCGTATCTGCCGCAAACTCCGCGCTCTCCCAAATATCCGTGCCCGCGGCATTGCTCATCTCTATTATTCCCGCAGTTGTCTTGGTCGCGTTTCTGTCTGTAGAGCAAAACACACGAGAAACAGCTGTGTGCTGATCCACCACGCGCGCGGAAACCCTTTGCTTTGTCCCTGCCGTGGTGTGCATTACCTCGGAAATCACAGGGGGCACGCCGTCCACCCTTTCAACCGCAATCTCTACGCCCGTGGCAGTTGTATTGCCCGCGTTGTCCGCCGCCCACACATAAAACGTGCCCGGGGCAACGATTGCATCCGATGTATAGGTGCTTCCGCTTGTAAGCGGCATCTCCCCCGATGTTTTTGACGGGTCTGTCGCGCTTGTGTTATACCACACCCGCCGAACGCCCTCTTTAGTGTCCGTAACCGTGGCGGAAATCGTCTTGCTGTTTGCCCATGTCGCCGCATTGGGGTTTTGCTGTACGTTTGAAACAGCAGGAGGCGTATATAAATCCATATCTTGAGAAACAGTCGTGCTTGTTGCCTTGTTTGTTTCACTTTCCAACCAAGCGAACATACGATAGTTTGCATCCCCACTGACGCCCGCCGGCAGGGTAACGTCCACGCTTCCGCTTGCG
>JAVXIJ010000206.1:0-1929 GCA_036648415.1 Christensenella sp. | reverse complement strand
TTTTTTTCATCAAAAATCGCCGCACCCGCAACCTTTTTTGCGAAAAACAGCAAGACTGCTCCCACAAAAACCACCCTCACATTTAATTCATCTACGCAATTTGCTTTTTTGTGCTATAATGATAAGAATAAAAAAATGATTGAGGTATTATATGTCCAACACAACAAAAAGCTTGATTAAAAGCACAATCATACTCGGCGCTGCCGGAGTAATTGTGAAAATTATAGGTGCTATCTTCCGCATCGCCCTCACCAACCTTATAACCTTTAAGGGCATGAGCTACTATCAGCAGGCATTCCCCGTATATTCGGCGCTGCTCATAATCTCCACAATCGGGCTGCCTATCGCCATTTCCAAGCTGGTTTCCGAACGTGTAACGGTGGGCGACCATCGCGGCGCGTTTGCGGTGTTCAGAACGGCGCGCGCATTTTTGCTCATTGTGGGCGTTGCCACCTCCGTGCTGATGTTTTGCTTCGCAGGGCAAATTGCCGCGCTGCAAAAACTGCCGGACGCAAGCTATTCTCTCATGGCAATCGCTCCGTCATTGTTTTTCGTTTCCATAATATCAGCATACCGCGGATATTTCCAAGGCCTGCAAAACATGAAGCCTACGGCATTTTCACAGATTATCGAGCAAATGGTCAAGGTAATTGTAGGGCTGATTTTTGCGTATACCTTCCTCAAATATACCGGACGCATAGAGTTTGGCGCAATGGGCGCGCTCTTAGGTATTTCCGTTTCGGAAGTCAGCGCCATGCTCTATATGATGGCGGTTTACGGCAAACAAAAACGGCAAATGACCGCCGATATGATGGCGGCATACAAAAGCAAGCTTTCGTGGTCCGAGGTTAAACCGCTTTTAGGTAAAATACTCATAATCGCTCTGCCCGTCACTTTGGCGGGGCTCGTTATGCCTATCATAAGATTTGTCGACTCTGTCATCATCCCGCGCAGTCTTTTTGCGCTCGGGTACACCACCGACACGGTGCGCAGTATGTACGGCGCGCTGACAGGCGGCGTGCTGACACTCATAAATCTCGCGGCAATTGTTTCGCAGGCACTGCAAATGAGCGTTGTGCCCGCCATTTCAGAAGCGCTGAAATTAGGGGACACGGACCGCGTAAAGGGCAATGTATTACATGGTATCAAATTTGCATTTTTAGAGGGCATTCCCGTCACAGTGGCGTTTTTCGTGTTTGCATATCCGCTGCTCCATTTCCTCTATCCGAGCGCAACCGCGAACGAAATGTCGCTTTCCACAGGGCTGCTGATGACCATGTGCACGGTGGCGGTCTTCCTTCCGTTTATGCAAACTATGACCGGTATTTTGCAAGGAGTCGGCAAACAAAATCTTCCGCCCATATCCCTTGCGGTCGGCGCGGGCGTAAAGGTCGGCGTGAGTTTGCTGCTTATGCGTATACCGCAAATAAATATTTACGGTGCGGTAATCGGTACTGTCGCGTGCTACGCTATTGCCGCGTGCATGAATTACTTTTTCGTGCGAAAATATACAGGGGTGCGTATAAAGTTTACGGAACATCTCTTAAAACCCATAGGCGCTACCGCGGCAATGACCGCCGCAGCATATCTTGTTTATATTCTTATCAAGCCGCATTCAAGCAAACTTGCCGTGCTCACTTGCGTGCTTGTCGGGCTTGTTGTGTATCTCGTCATGCTGATTTTGGTGAAAGCAATAAATGAACGCGAGCTTATGCAGGTTCGCGGCGGCAAAAAATTCGTCGCTGTACTCAAAAAAATACATGTGTGGAAATAAGCTCTGCGCCCGCAAGGCTCAGCCCATCCCCCGCCATTGCATACGCGCAACTCTCATCCACTGTAGGGGCGGATATTATCCGCCCGTGCCCTGAAAGCCCAAACCTTGGGGCTCCGCCCACAAACCCCGCAAGGGAGCAAGCTCCCTTGACCCGA
>JAVXIJ010000205.1:0-1962 GCA_036648415.1 Christensenella sp. | reverse complement strand
ACCTTTTGCGGCTTGCTGAATGCAACACTAACCGTTCCTGTGCCAAGTGTGTTTCCCGTCACCGCTGCCGCCTTTGCAGGAGGAACAGGCGGTGTTAGGCTAAACGGTGCGCTTGCGCTCGGTGTCCATGCACCGCTCACAAATCCGCCAGCATCCGCCGCAATAATCTGCTTTTGCTGTCCCATTCCCAAAACCATACTTGCAGGCATTACTGACAGCGCATCTATTCCGCTTGTAATTGTAAGCGATGCCCGTCCGATAGGCTGCAAATCACCTACAAAATTTTGCACATATGTATTGCCTTTAAAGGTGCTTCCTTCAATAACATTCGCTTTCAAAAGCTCGCTTGTACCGATAAAGCCTCCAATATAAGAACCACTAGCATTACTTATATGTCCAGCAGAATAATTATCAGTAATCTCTACCTTTGAATCCGCAATCAACCCAATAAATGTACCTGCTCTATTATTTGCAACATCCATATCTACATTTGCGCCGCAATCAACTATATGCGCTTTCGTTACTTTCCCTGTAAATCCACCCGCACACGTATATTCCGAACCTGAAGATGTATTCACGATACTACCGCTTTCAACTGCCACATTTTTGACAGTGCCAGCACCGCCCGTTGATAAATCTTCAATATTGCCGATTGCGCCACCGATACATGTTGTGCTTTCGCCGTTCATACGCACATTTGTTGCCTTGCTGTTGCTTAGCTTCACAGAGAAATCCTTTCCCTGCATAACATACATGCTTCCGAGCAAGCCGCCTGCGTTTCCGCCGCCTATGGTATTAAGCGTAACATTATTTGCGGTTATACCGCTGCATTCCGCTTCCTCAAAACCAAATATGCCCCCGATTACACCGCCGACGTTGTAAGCACTGTTCACGATTCCGTTTTTAGGCAAGCTGACTTTGATATTGTTGACAGTGAGCCCTGCAACTTTTCCGCCGTTCATCTGCCCGATTGCACCGCCGATTTTTGCCCCCACCGTAGCATCTTCTATTTTACATACTGTTTCTGAATCATGCACCGCACAATTCATAACCGATGCGCCAACTCCGTATACCCAGCCCGTAAGCAATCCCGAATATCTACCATGAGCTCCTGCCGCAGTATTACTAATCGTGCTATGATGTATCTGCACGTTTTCAATTGTTCCGACACTTCCCAGAGTCGCCGCAAAGCCGGCAAATGATTCCTCTGTTGTGCTGCTGTTTGTCATGTTCATATTTTTAACCGACAAATTTTTCACTGTGCCGCTAACCTTGCCAAATACACCAAAATGGCTTGAATTATTAACTATGCTTGCGCCCCAGCCGTCAGCCTTGACGCTCGACAAATCAAGCGAATAGCCGCCGCCGTCATAAGTGCCGCTAAAGATAGCTTTGGTTTGGTATGTGCCGTCCGTAGCAACGATGTCGTTCATCTGAATATATTTTCCGCTGCCCTGCACATTTTTAAAGTCCTCCCATGTATACACAGGAATTACACCATCCGTTATCGTAACAGCATAAGGTATCACAATGTCAGGATAACCCGTGCGCGTAAATGTCGCTTTCATGGTAATGCTTCCCGCCGCTTTTGCCACGAGCATTGCCGCCGTCGCACTTGTGGGGTTAGTGATCTCCGCCGTTGCCGCCGCTGCGTTTGTTGTCCAACCCGCAAACGCAAATCCGCCCTCCGCCGCCGAATGAAGCGCCGTGCTTGAACCCACCGCGACTGTTTTCACCTCGCGCGGCTCTGTGCCGAGCGCCGTAATCCCGTCTGTCTGCAAGCCGTCCCCCACACCCTGCTTTGCGTTTGTAAAGTTTTTAACATACATATTACCTGTAAACGTTGAACCCGCCATTTGTTCTGCATTAAGCGGACTATCCCCTAAAAATCCACCGAAATACTGCGTTGAATCTGTCGTTACCTTAGAAGCCGTATAACAGTTTACAAATTTATACCCCGGC
>JAVXIJ010000204.1:0-1968 GCA_036648415.1 Christensenella sp. | reverse complement strand
TTTCATCCTCAAACCGCAAAAACGACGCCGATACTCCGTCGTCAAACTCCTTTTCCTCCTCGGGCTAAGCATACCGGATTCAAATCTGATATGCTTGCGCTTTTATTTTTCCTTTTCATCCTCAAACCGCAAAAACGACGCCGATACTCCGTCGTCAAACTCCTTTTCCTCCTCGGGCTAAGCATACCGGATTCAAATCTGATATGCTTGCGCTTTTATTTTTCCTTTTCATCCTCAAACCGCAAAAACGACGCCGATACTCCGTCGTCAAACTCCTTTTCATCCTCGGGCTTTAAGGTTATATCGCCCTCCTCAGCAAATTCGCCCGCCGTTATATCCTTTTTATCCACAGCGCACCCTCCTTTCACCTCTGCGTTATTTTTACCCGCATTTCATACGCGTAAACATAAAAGCAGCGGCATTTAACGCTCACGCTGTTTTACTTTTTTCGTTTGAGCTTACGTATGCTCTTTTCATGCTCAACATATTCTTTAAACTCCAACAGCTCCTCACGAGCAGTGTTTCCCACCGCGTGCTGAACGGTCGCAAGCCGCTTGCTCACATAAAGAGTACGCTCCGCAACGGGGCTTCCCTCGCGGTCCAGCTCGTTTTCATACAGCGTCAACAGCGACCCCGGGGTCACAATCCCGCCGAACGCACGCGCGCGCGGCACGCTCGTCCCCTCAAAAAAAGCGTCTGTTAAAAGCGCACAATTTGTATTCAGCATAAAATACGTTTTATATTTTCCGCGCGTCACCTTATAAATACTCGCTCCGTGGCGCTTGAGCGCATTGGCATACGGGCTGCTCACATTTGGCTCCCACGGCGCACAATTCATCAAAAACTCCGCGACATTTCGCTGTATGCGCTCCTTGTCCTCATCTTCGAGCTTCAACCGATAATCCACCAACGTCTTACGCGCCGTATCCAACGAAAATTTTATATATTTATCTCGCGAGCACACCGCAAACACGCCGTCACAAAACAATCCGAAAAGCCATATATTCCTTTTGTCACGGTCATAATTGCCATATGAAAACACCTGATCGCCTATTATAACGTCTACGTGCCCAAAAATATTAGTGCCAATATCCGAAAGATGTATGAGCACCTCAATATCGCACGGGTCGGGGTCGGGCGGTATATCCCCGCTTGTATATATATCCTGCGGGCGTGAACCCTTGCCCTCCAACGCCGATTTTATCCACTTAAGCGTTGCTTTCGGTAAGGAAGCCTCTAAAAAAAATGGCAGCGGTATATTTTTGCGTTTTTTGTTTTTGCCGTTTACAATGAAAAATGTGCGCGCAAAACCTGCGAGCCCCAGCAATATGCAATATGCCGCAACCACCGTCGACAAAACAAGTATCCACACATCCTGCACGATAAACAGTACAATAGAGCCGCCGAAAACAAGCGCTCCCCACGCAAGCGCGAGCCAGCGCCCCTTTTCATGATTTTGAAAATATGAATATGCCGAAATCAATTGGATGCCGCCCGTGAAAAACATCCAGACAGCAAGCGTGATACGCACAACATCTTGAATTGTAAACGGATACACCAATAAAAATATTCCGCAAGCCAGCGAAATAATGCCTACAATAAGCGTTTTTACCGTTGTGGTGGGGCTGCTGTCGCTGCTTACCAAAAAAAACACAAACCGCGCGCCCCCTAAAACGATAAGTAAAATGCCTAATACTTCGGCAAAAACATTTACCAGCATAATCGGAAAGCACGCAAGCAACACGCCCGCGAATATGAATCCCGCAGAAAACACTAAAGACAATATAAGTTTTAATTTTCCCAAGGTATCACCCCGCGCTCACAAAAAAGTACTCTGTATTTATCATATCAACTTTTACATAAATGTAAACAATTGCGGCACAAAACATCATAAATTTTTCTGTTATTGACCCGCTTAAGCATATCAGACTCGAACCAATGCGCCTGAAACAAAGTCTTTTTGTCCGC
>JAVXIJ010000203.1:0-2024 GCA_036648415.1 Christensenella sp. | reverse complement strand
ATTTTCAAGCAAGCGGTTTTGGATAAGCTGATATTTCACCGCAGCACCCTTTGCAAGCTTGCAAAACGGTGTGTTTCCGCAATGGAAGCCCATAAATGTATCTTTTAGCGTATAGTCAAATTTTCCTTTGATGTTTTCTTCATACATATCACGCGGTACAGAGTTGTTTATATCCAGCAGCGTCACCGCATCGCCCGACGCGCACGCGCCGATATATTCAGAAAGCGCACCGTAAATATCTACCTCACACGACACAGGAATACCTCTTGAAGCAAGGCGGCTGTTGACGTAACACGGCTCAAACCCAAACTCCGTCGGAAATGCCGGCCAGCATTTATCGGCAAACGCAACATATTTGCGCGCGCCCTTGTTATCCTCTGCCCAATCAAGCAGCGTAAGCTCAAACTGCGCCATGCGCGGGAGCATATCCGGGTAAGCGTTGCCGCCAATGCCGAGCTCCGCCGCCATATCTGCGGCAACATCGGCAATGCGCGGGTCATTTTCATGTGCGCGATACGCAACCAAAAGGTCGAGCTCTGAATTTTCCTGAACCTCTACACCCAAGTCGTACAACGGCTTGATGGGCGCGTTGCACGCAAAAAAGTCTTGCGGACGCGGTCCGAATGTAATAATTTTAAGGTTAGCCATGCCGATAAGCACGCGTGCAATAGGCAAGAAATCAACAACCATGTCTGCGATGTCGTCCGCTGTACCCACCGGATATTCGGGGATATATGCTTTGAGATTTCTAAGCCCCAAATTATATGAGCAATTGAGCATACCGCAATAAGCGTCGCCGCGGCCGTTTATGAGGTCCTTGCCCGTTTCTTCCGCAGCGGCAGCATACATAACAGGGCCGTCAAAATGCTTCGCAATGAGCGTTTCGGGCGTTTCGGGGCCAAAGTTCCCTAAAAACACCACCAGCGCATTACAGCCTGCGTCGTTTACCTCTGCGATTGCTTTTTGCATATCGATTTCGTTTTCCACCGTTGTTTTTGCTTCGTAAATATCTACGCCCGCTTTCGCGCAAGCCCCCGCAACCGCGCTGCGGCGGCGTTCAGACAACGAGATAATAAAGCAATCACGGCTTACCGCGATCATACCAAGCTTCACTTGAGGAATATTGTTTATCATTTCCATTTTTTTTAACCCTCCGTATATTATATTTTATATTGTAAGATTTTCGCCGATAAGTCCGATAAATGCGCCGTCCGCCGAAAGTCCGCTGTCGTTGTGCGCAATAAGCCATTTGTTTTGTGCAAATAAAAGCGCATCCTCACCCTGCTTTTTAGGAACAAAGGTGAGCGCTTCGTTGGTTTCCTTTGGTAATACCACCACCACGCGGAATTTGCAGCCGTCACTTACAGGCGCATAATGCAGCGTTGTTGCGTAAAGCTCCACCGCCGTTCCCGCTTTCACACGGAAACATTCCATTTTCGCCGTTTCGTATGTGTAAGTGTCAGGCTCAATGTCCTGCTGCATACCGACCATGAGTATCATGTCGGTGCACGCAATATTCACTTCGCTTGAACGGTGATATTCCACTGCGTTTAATGTGTGATTATCCCCGTTGCAATAACCGATTTGTATCGGCAGCCCGCCGTACACAGAATCACGCAGCGCTTTGTGTACCTCTAACGTTTCCAGCGCTCCTGCACTCGGCACGTACACTACACCGTCCGGCGTGGGCGTGCTGAGCATTGCCTGCTCAATTTCCGCGATGTCAATACTGTTGATAACTCGTCCGTACTTACGAAAAGACGGAGAGGTTATCTCTAAAATTTCCATACCAATTCCCCCCAAAATCTGTAATTTTATACGTTTGTGCTCGTGCACACAATTGTTATTCTTAATATACCATTGAGTGAATGGAACGTCAACGCCTTTTTACTGTTTTTATGGCATTATGTGTAAATTCGTCGTTAATTTAACATGTTAAACAGTTATGTGCAAAATTTTTTTCACTGCCGCACACAAATATAAACATATATCTTCGCCGCACCGTCATTTTTCCCAAAAAGGAC
>JAVXIJ010000202.1:0-2102 GCA_036648415.1 Christensenella sp. | reverse complement strand
GCGAAAACCTTGAAAGGTCAGCCCGACGTTCCCACGCTGGTGGAAAAGGGCAAAGCCACAAAATATGTCACTGCAGCTTCAAAAAACACACAAAAATCCCCATGCGCCCAAGCATGGGGATTACTTGCATGTCGCAGATACGGTAAACAAACCCGAAACTCCGCCGTTATATGGCTACTTCGCAATAAACTATTTGTATAAAAAACTTATAGCTCAATCTCCACAAAATCCTTCTCGGCATAATCAATGACTATGCAATCATTCATATAAATACGCTGCGGTAATACTATCATAATATGACAATCCCCATCGATTGCCATAGGGCCTAAATGCCAAACCCCCAAATCAAGGCGCACCATCGTCCCCTTCGGCACAATAAACGCCTCTGTCAACTCCGGAACGGGTGCATTAGAGGGCGGCGCAACGTGAACTATAACATCACCGTCAAGCGCCAATATGCACTCGCAGGTGCTGTTATGATACTCCGCCGTGGAAACAATATATTTAGCCGGTTTTTCGGCAAGCAATGGTGAAAATGCAATCTGCATATCCCCCGCCGCAGGCATCATCAAACGATCCGGATAAAAAGCACCCATCGAATAACCCTCAGGCGCAAGCAAATCGGTATATGCACCGTACGGTGCAAAAGCTTCTTTTGTCAATTTCTGTGCTTTAATCTTTCTCATACTCCAAATTCCTCCTGTAAGCTACACTCGCATTCCCTTATGTGTGCATTTTTAATCATGCTTCTTTTAATTGCAAAACGCCGTATCACCCGCGTTTTTCTGCCGATTATCGTTATACTACAGTAAAGCAGCCATCAACTATCACATCACAGCCGGATGTATATGTGGAAGCCTCCGATAACAAATAAATAACCGCTCCCGCCAGCTCGGCCGGCTTGCCCATACGCTTAAACGGAATCATATTCGTCCACAAATCAATCCAATCCTTGCGGCACTGACCCGTCATTTCGGTTTCTATATATCCCGGGCTGATACAATTCACACGAATTCCCATATCTGCCCATTCCACCGCCAACGATTTTGTCATATGCACCACTGCCGCCTTTGATGAATTGTACGATGCCTGTTTCTGCGGAATATTTACAATAGTGCCGGACATAGATGCCGTATTTACAATATTACCCTTTTTATTATGCGCAATCAAGTATTTTGCAAATTCATTTGCAACAAAAAACACGCCGTTCACATTTACGTTGATAACCTTCAACCATTCGGCAGAATCCAGCTCAACCGCCGCCTTGTGCATACAAATACCTGCATTGTTAAATAATAAATCGAGCGTCCCCATCTTGTCTGCCGCCGCCAAAATCGTGCTCGCAACAGCCTGCTGATCCGTAACATCCACCTGAAAACAAGCGGTTCTTACACCATGCTCCTTTGCAATATCCTTTACAGCCTCAGATGCATCATTGAGGTCAAATATGACAATATCTGCGCCTGCATCTGCCAAATAATCGGCTACAACCCTTCCTATTCCTTGATTACCTCCGGTAACAATCGCAACCTTACCCTTCAACGAAAATAAATCGTATTTCATACTGTTTACCTCTCTTATATGTTTTTATATTGTACTGATAAAAAATCCGCCTTGCGCGCTGCACCCGCCAAAAACTGCATTTCACCTGTAGCACTGTATATTATGCTGTGCCTCACATTGCTCATTTACAATGTGAAGCACAGTCTGTGGAGGATACATTTTGCTGATACATTATCATCTTTTCTCTGTTATCATGTTTCTGATTGCATCAATCAGCACCGCGACAAATACCATAAGGCCGCCCGCCAACGTCACATAGAAGGACTCAATACCCAATAGTTGCAACCCTACCTGTATAACCGTGAGCAGCAATGCGCCGCCCAAAATTCCCACAATAGAGCCCTTGCCGCCCGAAAGGCTTACACCCCCGATTACAGATGCCGCAATACAGTTCATTTCATATGAACCGCCGAACGAAGTCGTAACAGCACCCATATAGCTCGAAAGCAAATAGCCTGCCACGCCGCACATAAGCCCCGAAATCGCGAACGCCGAAATCTTCACCTTGTCAACATTGATACCTGCGACAAATGCGCTCT
>JAVXIJ010000201.1:0-2146 GCA_036648415.1 Christensenella sp. | reverse complement strand
GAACCAATGCGCCTGAAACAAAGTCTTTTTGTCCGCTGCATCGTTGGTGTCGCTCGAAATAGCCTGCTATTCGTCGTTTTACCGCCTTACAGCGAAGCAAAAATCCAAAAGTTTTAGGTCGAAGAGTTTTCAAATAGAGAATTTTTTTGTAGGGCAAGGCATCCGAGCGACGCTTAGCCATAGTTAAGGCGAGTGAGGGTAACACAGCCATGCGGAAAAATTCTGTTTGAAAACCGTATCGTTCGAGTCCGATATGCGCCGCTCTAATCTCATAAATTTATGCGTTAAAAATTCACTTTAGGCTTGACTATATAGGGTGAAATCCGCAATAATAGTATTAGAGCATATATGCACTTTAAGGAGGAACACATAATGACTGATTTATTACCCGCGGTAGCCACGCTGCTTGCGGAATATTCCACTGCCGAGCCCGAGGATATAACGCCCGACAAGCACCTCGTGAGCGACCTTGAGCTGGATTCATTTTCTCTTTTGGATGCCATGACCGCATTTGAAGACGAATTCGGCATATCCATTCCCGACAGAGATCTTAAGCTTCTCGACACGGTAGGCGATGTCATAGATTATATTGAAGCCCACGCAGATTTATAAAAACTTTATTCGACATATTATATTGCAATAATTGATGAAAGATAGGGACGAACAATGCGCCCCTATCTTTTATTTTTAAAAAAACTCACACCATGCCGCTTTCCTTTACAAGGCGCACCACCTTTTGCATGGTGGGCACATCCTCCACAAGCGCAAAGCGCACAAAACCTTCACCCGCCGGGCCAAAGCTTTCACCCGGTACACAAATTACGCCCGTTTTTTCTGTGAGTTCAAGCACAAAATCCCAAGATTTCGTATATCCCTCAGGAAGCGGCGCCCACACAAACATGGTCGCCTCAGAATCAGGCACATCCCACCCGATACTCCTAAAACCGCCGCACAGAGCATCTCTGCGTTCGCGATACCCGCGACGGTTGCGCTCGAGTATATCCTGCGGACCGTTAAGCGCCGCAATAGCCGCTTTTTGCACAGGAAACGCAATCCCATAATCTATCTGCGAACGCAAACAGCGGAAATTGCGTATTATTTCGGGGTTTCCCATTGCAAACGAAATCCTAAGCCCCGTGAGATTATATGATTTGGAAAGCGAATTAAATTCTATTCCTACATCCACCGCGCCCGGCACCGCCAAAAACGACATTCCGGGTTCGCCGTCCATCACAAGCTCTGAATATGCGTTGTCATGCACCACAATCACGTCATATTTTTTCGCCCACGCCACAAGCTTTTCATAAAACGCGTAATCCGCCTTTACCGTCACAGGGTTATTGGGATAAGAAACCACTATCATTTTTGCTTTTTTTGCAATTTCCTTCGGTATACTGTCAAAATCTATCAAAAAATTATTTTCTTTTTTGAGCGGCGTATAATAAATCTCTGCTTCCGCCATGCGCGGCCCAAACATAAACACGGGATAACATGGGTCGGGCGCTATCACCAAATCCCCGGGGTTGCAAATCGGCAGTGCAACGTGCGCCATGCCCTCTTGCGTGCCGTACACCGACATCACCTGCTCGCGCACCAGCGTTACGCCATAGCGGCGCGCGTACCATGCTATAACCGCGTCAATAAGCTCGGGCATATCCGCAAGCGAATATTTGAAGTTGTCCGCAACCCCTGCCGCTTCCTTCAGCGCGGCAATCACGTGGTCATCCGGTTTAAAATCGGGCGTGCCCACCGACAGGTTGATGACTTCTCTGCCTGCCGCCAAAAGCTCAGCTTTTTTTTCCTCTAATTTAGAAAAAATATTCATGTCAAATATCTTCATTTTGTCCGCAAAGTTCATACACTGCCTCCATAATATTGTTATATAATTATATTATCGCAAATGGATTTTATTTACAATGTATTCACGGTAAATGTTGCCGTTGCCGCTGCAACAGATATTGTTTTATGCAAAAAAAGCGCTATAATAAAAGGAACTGTGTACATCATAAAAAGGAGTACGACAAAATATGGGAATCCAAATCAAACAAAATTATGTGAGTGAAGAAAATGTATTGTGCTATAACTGCGTTAATTATGGCGTGCTGAGCTTTGCGCCCGGTATGCCCGAGCTGCGCTCATGCAAAAT
>JAVXIJ010000200.1:0-2153 GCA_036648415.1 Christensenella sp. | reverse complement strand
AGCTTGCGATCAGTTCATTGAACGCATCATCGCTTGGATTTTTCTCGCGCTGTGCCGAATATTCATAGCGCTTTGTGTTGCCGAGCGCGTCCGTTTCGCTTGTCATATTTCCCTGCGAATCGTATTCATACGTCGTTTTGTGTCCGTTGGCATCCGTCTGCAAAAGAAGATTGCCGAGCGCGTCATATTCATACGCAACGCTGTTTTCAAGGGCATCCGTTGCCTGTGTTAAGCGGTTTAGCGCATCGTATACATAAGTCGTTTGCGCACCCTCCGCGTCAAGCTTTTTCGTGACATTGCCGTTTAAATCATATATGTTTTCAAATATCCCGCCATCCGCCTTTTTTAGCCGCGTTACCGCGTCCATCGCGTCATAGGCATATTCCGTCGTGTTGCCCTCTGCATCCGTTGTTTGCGCGAGGTTTCCCGCCGCGTCATACGTATATTGCACAACGCTGCCGTCAGGCGCGGTGCTCTGCGTCATATTCCCCATTGCGTCATAGCTGTATTCCGCCGTGCGGTCGCCGTTTTGCGTCTTTAAGATGTTTCCGTCCGCGTCATACGTATATTGCGTAGGCATTCCCTGCCGCGGAAGCTCCACACTCACGCGCCCCAAAGCGTCATATTTTATACTGTCGGATGTGTTGTCAGGATAAATCATATGCGTCATACGGTTTGCTTTATCATATTCCATTTTAAGCGTGTGCCCCTGCGCGTCCGTCACACTCGCCACATTTCCGTTGCCGTCATAGGTATATTTTGTTTCTTTGCCGTTTACATTTTGCTGTATAACGCGGTTCATGGAATCATACGTATATTCCGTTACAAGCCCCTGCTCGTTGGTCGTTTTTGTAAGCCTGCCCATTTTGTCATATTCGTTTTCAATCTTGATTCCGTTCGGGCCTTGGGTTTTAACCGTGTTCCCCAGCGCGTCATATTCCATAGTGACAACGTTCCCGCACGCGTCCGTCACACGCGATACTTGCCCGTTAGCGGTATATTCATATTTCGTAGCAGCGCCGAGCGCATCCGTTTGCACCGACACTCTGCCCGCCGCATCATATTTTGTGCCAACCTCTCCGCCGTTTTTTAGTTCCGCGCCTGTTTGCCTGCCCATATCATCATAGTCAAAGCGCATCGAGTTTTTCCGCACATCCGTTGTTTTGACGAGATTTGCCGTTTCGTCATACTCATATTCCTCTGTGTTCCCCAGTGGATCGGTGGTTTTTATGAGCTGTCCTGTCACATCGTATTCATAGCGGAACACGCCCCCCGCCGCGTTCGTTATCTTCTGCACCTTTCCCGCCGCGTCGTATGCCGTCTTTTTGCTGTTTCCCAGCGCGTCCGTCTCAGAGGTCACGTTCCCGTTCGCGTCATATCCAAACGCTGTTTTCGCGCCCATTGCGTCTGTTTGTGATAAAATATGGCTTGCAGCGTCATATTCGATGCTCGAAACATTTCCGTTTGCGTCTGTTGTTTTCACGGGGCGGTTTAAGCTGTCATATTCCGTTACGACCTTTGAACCGTCTGGGTTTATCTGCTTTATCATGTTGCCGTTCGCGTCATATTCATACGCGGTTTCATTGCCGTTAGAGTCTATAGTTTTCGCTAATTTACCCTTAATTTCATCATACACATAGCGCGTCACCCCGCCCGCCGCGTTCGTTTCCATTACTCTGCGGTCAAGCGCATCATATTCAAATGTTGAACGATTTCCCACGGCATCCGTCTGCAAAATTACATTGCCGTTTGCGTCATATTCATAGCTGAGCGTTTCTTCAAGCTCGCCCGTAACGGTCTTTACACCGCCGTTCATCGTGTAAGTCGCCTGCTGCACACTGCCGTTTGGATGTATCGTCTTGATAAGCCGACCCATGCCGTCATATTCCATACTCGTCCGCTCGCCTTTGGGGTTAATTACCGCCGTACGATTCCCCGCGCCGTCGTATTCATACGTCATGGCTGTCCCGTCCGCAAAAATTGTTTTTATCATATTCCCGGCAACGTCATATTCATATTTCGTTTCCATACCGGCCGAGTCCTTTGTCGCCGTCATGTTTCCTGCCATATCATATGAATATGTGGTTACGCCGCCGTTTGCGTCTGTTTGCGACGCAAGCCGCCCGCCCGCATAGGAATACTCCGTCCTGTTT
>JAVXIJ010000199.1:0-2158 GCA_036648415.1 Christensenella sp. | reverse complement strand
GCGCAACATGAATATCTATCATCCGCTCCGACGCGGCTTTATAATTACTGCTTTGCGGTGCAGTTGCCTTTACCCGCGCGTCCCCCGCGCCGATAATGCCTATCACGCCCTCCCTTGAAAGCGTAATAACATTTTGCCCGCTCACGATTTCGTAAGCCGTTTTCGTTTTTGCCGTTGCGTCAAGCATAAACGGCGCGTCACCATAGGTTTTGTTATATTGCGTGCTGCCGCTCCACACCTGCTCTGCCTTATCAATCACAAGCACCGCTTGCGCACTGCCCTTATAGTTTTCATCATTTGATGTAACAGTTACAAGATAACTTCCCGCATTTATGGGTGCGTTTTGCGAAAGAGCATAATCCGTACCAATATTTCCCTCATATTGCACAATATAAGGCACAGCAAGAGGTGTGCTTACCACGCTCACAGGCTTACGGCTGCCGTCAAAAACCGCTTGCGTATCTGTAACAACAAAGCTTGCAGATGCAGGCAAAATTTCCATAGTGCCTTTTAGCGTGCCGTAATAATTGTTACTGTTTAAGGCTACTATTACCGTATATTTACCAGCATTTATAGGGGCGCTTGTCGTAACGGGATAGTTTTTCCCGACATAGCTTACAACAACATTGCCCTGCTCGCCTGTCGGAACGCCCTCGATTATCGCCTGAATAGGGCTTCCCGTATATACCTTTGGTGTGGAGTCAAGTGTAATTACTGCTTCCTTTTTAGCCACATATATCCTAAACAGCGCCTCTGCTTTTTCGCCGTGCGAATCAGTTGCGGTAATTTTAAAGCTGTATGCTCCCGCACCTTGCGGTTTACCGCTGAGCATCATTTTAGCATCCAGTGTCATCCCCGTCGGCAAACCGTTGGCTGTATAAATATATGGCGGAACACCGCCGCTTGCTCCGCCTATCATTGCGGAATATTCCGTATCATAAATTGCAGGCGGCAGCTTTGCCGCATTAAAAATCAACTCACCCACTGCCGCAACGTTTACTGTCACAGGCAATGTTTCCATTTGCCGCTGTGTGCCGTAAAGCGTATTTGTAATAACGCATTGATAGCTTGCCGCATCCGTGCTTTGTATATTTTTAAACGTCAATGTACTTTGCGTTGCACCCACAATATCATTTTTACCTTTTTTCCATTGATAGCTCAAAGCCCCGCCGTCAGAAACGCTCGCCTGCGTTTCCAATGTTACAGTGCCGCCCGCCACCGCCTTTTCGTCCGTCGGCATAAGCGTTATTACCGGCTGCTGCGCCGTATCAAAAAGCACATCCAATGAAGAATTTTGTGTTATATTGCTCATGGTATAAGAAAAATCTCCGCCTGTATATGCGCCCTTATTTACATCTATACCGTTTTCAATAATGCGTGCAACATAATAGTTCGCATTCGGTGCGGCAACAAATTTTCTGTCTGCACCGCTCCTGACAAACAGCGCACCGCTTGGGCTTGTCACACCATTAGCGCCGCTCGTCACTGTTACTGTGTAATTTCTTTTTTGAAACCATGCACGAAGCATAGTATCACCTTTGACATTGAAAGTATAACTTTTATCGGTCGAAACAACTGCACCGTTTTCAAACCAGCCCTTGAAAACATATTCTGCGTTTTCAGTTGCACCCACCGTTGTCATCTCGCCTATTTTTACAAACGGCTTTGTGTATTCAATCGTACCGCCTGCGGTTGGAATTGCAGCAGCATCTATTATCGCTAATTTTTTTTCAAACTCTGCTGAAAAATCTACATCTTTTGTTGCAGTAAAGACATATTTTCCATCTTGTATGACTACTGGAACGCCATTTTCCTTAAGCTGCTTAAGCGCATACTGCGGATTTGCTGTGATATTTAATGTTAATTTCTCATCTTTTTGGGCTGTAAAGTACCCTTTTTCATCTGGTGTTTTTCCATCACAAGTCAGTGTTCCTCCTTGCGTCGGATATGTACTTAATCGAACAAGATAAGAAGCTTTTTCAAAGTTTGCTGTGATTTTACAAGTTTCTGATACCGTAAATTGATAGGTATCAGATGTATACTGTGTACCCAATATCGGCACATCATCTTTATACCAACCTGTAAAACAGTATCCGTTGTTTTCCGCCGCCTTAAGCACCACCGTCGTGCCTGCATTGCACGAAAGCACATTGCCAAC
>JAVXIJ010000198.1:0-2194 GCA_036648415.1 Christensenella sp. | reverse complement strand
CCTTGCTCTGTTATAATGTTTTGTTCCTCTAACTGCGCCTTAAATTTTTCTATATCGCCGTCAATCTCAAAGCACACATCCGCGCTTCCTGCGCACACATTCGCCGCTTTAGGCGAAAGCTCCGCCCCGATTATATGCACATTGATTTTAAAATCCCCCGCAAAAAGCTCATATCTGCCCCCTGCGTCACGCGATGTAAAGCCCAACTTTTCATAAAAAGCGATACACCTTTCTGCTTGCGGTGTCGTAATTACAATATGATCAAGCTTTTTAATTGCAGTCATCTGCGCCCTCCTTTTATTTTATATTTTGTTTCTGCGCACCGCCGCAATAAGCCCGCCTGCCGCGATAATATCCTGTATAAACGGCGGAAACGGCTGTGCTTTAAAGCTTTTGCCTGTGGTGACATTTTTTATATCCCCCGCCGCAAAATCTACCTGCACCTCATCTCCCTCGCGTATTCCCTCCGCCGCTTCGGCGCATTCCATAATCGGCAAACCGATATTTACAGCGTTTCTGTAAAATATACGCGCAAAGCTTGCCGCAATAACACAGCTGATCCCCGCTTCCTTAATGGCGATAGGCGCGTGTTCACGTGACGAGCCGCATCCAAAGTTGTTCATTCCCACTATTATATCGCCTTTTTTCGCGCGTTTCACAAAGCTCGCGTCTATATCCTCCATACAATGCGCCGCTAATTCTTTCGCGTCGGATGTATTTAAGTACCGCGCCGGAATAATTACATCCGTATCAATATTATCTCCGTATTTAAAAACTCTGCCTTTTACCTTCATATTTACCTCCTACAAATCCATTGGTGAGGCGAGCCTGCCCGCAATCGCGCTTGCCGCCGCGACCTCAGGGCTTGCCAAATATACTTCTGATTTTATGTGCCCCATTCTTCCCACAAAATTCCTATTGGTGGTTGCAACTGCGCGTTCGCCCGCCGCCAATATTCCGCAATGCCCGCCAAGGCAAGGGCCGCAAGTGGGTGTAGAAACCGCGCAGCCCGCTTCCACGAATATCTTAAGCAACCCTTCCTGTATCGCCTGCAAATAAATGCTCTGCGTTGCCGGAATGATTATTGTGCGCACGTGCTTTGCAACTTTTCTGCCTACCATTATTTCCGCCGCCGCCCGCAAATCACTTATTCTGCCGTTTGTACACGAGCCAATCACCGCTTGATCTATGCGCACATCCCCTACTTCATCGATTGTTTTTGTGTTTTCGGGCAAATGCGGGAACGCTACCGTGGATTTTATTTTGCTTAAATCTACATCCAGCACGCGCTCATATTCAGCGTTCGTATCCGCGTCATATATTGTAAAACCGCGCTCACAATGTATGCGGATATATTCCTCTGTTTGCGCATCTACTTCAAAAATACCGTTTTTAGCGCCCGCTTCCACAACCATGTTCGCAATGCAAAAACGGTCGTCCATAGACAATGCCGCAAGTCCCTCGCCGCCGAATTCCATAGATTGATAAAGCGCACCCGACACACCTATCATGCCTATGATATGCAATATTACATCCTTGCCGCTCACATATTTTTTGAGTGAACCCGTAAGATTTATGCGTATCGCGCCCGGTACCTTTAGCCACACTTTGCCCGTCGCCATTGCCGCCGCCATGTCTGTAGACCCTACACCTGTGGAAAACGCGCCCAATGCGCCATAGGTACAAGTATGTGAGTCTGCGCCGATTACCGCATCTCCCGCTATTACCAATCCCTTTTCCGGCAAAAGCACGTGCTCTATTCCCATATCTCCCACGTCAAAAAAATTGGTGATATGGTGCTTTATTGCAAATTCGCGCACGAGCTTGCATTGCTCCGCCGCTTTAATGTCCTTATTCGGTGTAAAATGGTCGAGCACCAACGCAATTTTATTTTTGTCGAATACTTTTCTGCCCGTTTTATCGAATTCGCGTATGCCGACAGGCGCAGTAATGTCGTTTGCAAGCACCATATCCACATTCGCGGAAATCAGCTCGCCCGCCTTTACTTGAAGCTCTCCTGCGTGCGCCGCTAATATTTTTTGCGTCATTGTCATGCCCATAAATGTACCTCTTTCTAAACACAATATCTATTACAAAACTCTTGTTAAACAATCTCAAATGGCTTAAGACCCTAAAAACCTCGGGGCTCTGCCCCGATACCCTGCAAGACCTCGGGGCGCTGCCCTAAGACCTG
>JAVXIJ010000197.1:0-2207 GCA_036648415.1 Christensenella sp. | reverse complement strand
ATACTAACGGGCGCAGCAGGCGAAAAGACTTTGTTTCAGGCGTATTGTTCGACTCACGTTACCTTAAACAGCGCACACGTTGCAAGCTCTCATTTTGTTGCTTCTCGCGTCGTGCTCCATGTCAAACGTAACTTTCTGCCCTTCGTTAAGAGCCTTATAGCCGTCTGTCTGGATTGCTGAGAAATGTACGAATACATCCTCGCTGCCGTCGTCGGGAGTGATGAAACCAAAGCCTTTTTCTGCATTAAACCATTTTACTGTACCGTTATTCATGTGGTACCTCCAAAAAAATTATTATATCCAATGCCAAAGAAAAAACCTCATATTTCTGTAAACCATGATGAACAACGATTTACACAAATACGAGGTCAATCAATACATCAATACAAGCGTATTGTAGCACACCTGCAGAGGGTTGTCAAATGATTTGTTTTAATAAAGTTATTTTAGCAAAAATAATAAGTAATTTGATGTGATTCGTGTTACAATAATAGCATTCTAAAAAAAATAAAAGCAAGGAGAATACAAAGGATGACGGAACAAAAAACTCCTTTTGTAAGGAAAGAAAAAAATTTGCGCGATATGCTGTTAAACGCAAAGAAAAAGTACGGGGAGCGCGATTTGCTGCGCGTTCGCACGCCCGAGCGCACAGTGAGAGGCATTAAGGCGGATACATTTTTGCATGATATGAACGCGCTTGGAAATGCTCTTTTAGAGATGGGTTTTGCAGACAAAAAAATTGCGCTCATAGGGCCGACAAGCTATGAATGGCTTATTTCGTATTTTGCAATTGTGTGCGGTGTAGGCGTGGTTGTGCCTGTGGATAAGGAGCTGCAGCAGGACGAAATCGAAACGATATTGCGTGAGAGCGGAGCGCAGGGCATTATATTTGCGGAGGATTACACAGATATAATGAAGAACATAGCAAAGTCTATACCGAGCTTGAAGCACTTTATCAGCATGAATACGTGCGATACTGATTTTTCGGTTAATTTGTATGACCTTATCAAGCGTGACGCGCAGTGCGGCTATGAACAGCGTGAGATTGATGAAAATGCAATGTCTGCGCTGCTGTTTACATCCGGCACAACGGGTAAAAGCAAGGGCGTAATGCTTTCGCACGCGAGTATAATTTCCGCTTCTGAGGGCGGGCTTGAATATCTTACAATAGGCGAGGTGTGCCTTTCGGTGCTGCCTGTGCATCATTCGTTTGAGTGTACGCACGGTATTGTGATGATGATAGAGAACGGTACGACGATTTGCATAAATGATTCGCTGCGTAACTTTACGGATAATTTAGTGCTGTTTCAGCCGAATGCAGTGTTTTTGGTGCCGTTGTTTATTGAGCGGCTGGAGTTTATGGTGCGCAAGGATGCGGAGAAGCGCGGCGGCATAGAAAAATATGAAGCGCTGCTTGAGCAAAACAGAGAAGAGCTTGCGCAGGGAATTGACAAGCGCAAAGAGCATTTTGGATACGTGCGTGATATGTTCGGCGGGCATCTTGATTTATTGCTGTGCGGCGGAGCGCCGCTAAGTGAGCGGCTTGCACGTACATTCCGTGAAATGGGTATAATGCTTATAAACGGTTACGGCATTACAGAATGTTCGCCTCTTGTTGCCGTAAATGGCAATAACGCTTACCGTGATGGATCGGTGGGACGCATTATTCCTTGCTGTGAGGCTAAAATTGTGGATGCGGATGAAAACGGCGAGGGCGAAATACTCGTGCAGGGCAGCAATGTAATGCTTGGATATTATGAAAACGATGCCGCAACCGCCGAAGCAACGTGTGACGGATGGTTTGACACAGGCGACATTGGGCATATTGATGAGGATGGATATTTGTTTATTACAGGGCGCAAAAAGAATCTTATTGTGCTTGCAAACGGGAAAAATATTTATCCTGAGGAAATTGAAGAGTATATTCGCCGCAAAATCAGATATATTGCGGAAATGGTTGTGTATGCGCCGATGACAGAGGGCATGGACGAAAGAAAGCTTTGCGCGGAGATATACCTTGGAGATGTGCCGATAACAGACGAGCTAAGGGCACAGCTTGACCGCGATATTGCAGAGGTCAACCGTGATTTGCCGACATTTAAGCGAATCCAAAGAGTGCATATTCGCGATAACGAGTTTGAGAAAACGACTAAGAAATCTATAAAACGCTTTAAAGTATGATGTTAAAAAACCGCCTTTGGCGGTTT
>JAVXIJ010000196.1:0-2218 GCA_036648415.1 Christensenella sp. | reverse complement strand
ACAAAACAACCAAATGCGAAGGGAGTAATAATTATGGGCAGACCGGTAACACTTATGACAGCGCAGTGGGGTGATATGGACTTTGAAACGCTGTGCAAAACGGCACAGGAAATGGGTTATGACGGACTTGAGATTATGTGTTGTTCGCATATTGACCCATGCCGCGCGGCAAAAGACATGGATTATTGTAATTCGATCAAGGCAACAATGGAAAAATACGGGCTGAAAACGTGGGCGTTGGCAGCGCACATTGTCGGGCAGTGCGTGGGGGACAATTGGGACCCGCGGCTGGATAATTTTGCGCCGTCAGAGCTTGCAGGCAAGCCTGATGAAATTCGCGCGTGGGCGATTGAAACAATGAAATGCGTGCCGCAGGCGGCAAAAAACATGGGCGTAGATGTGGTAACAGGCTTTATGGGCTCGCCGATTTGGGCGTATTGGTATTCGTTCCCGCAAACAACCGAAGAAATGATTGACGCGGGTTATGCGAAAATCGTGGAGCTGTGGACGCCTATTTTGGATGAATTTGATAAATGCGGCGTGCGGTTTGCGTTGGAAGTGCATCCGACAGAAATTGCTTTTGATTATTATTCGTCCGATCGCTTGTTGGATGAATTTGATTACAGAGATACGCTTGGCTTCAACTTTGACCCATCGCATCTTTTGTGGCAGGGCGTGAATCCTACAATGTTCCTGCGTGATTTTATTGACCGTGTGTATCATGTGCATATGAAAGACGCGGCGGTAACGTTGGACGGACGCGCGGGCATTTTGGGCTCGTTCCTTGAGTTTGGCGATACGCGGCGCGGCTGGAATTTCCGTTCGCTCGGTCATGGCGACGTGAATTTTGAAGACATCATCCGTGAGCTTAACCAGTACGGCTATGACGGACCGCTTTCGGTTGAGTGGGAAGACAGCGGCATGGAACGCATTTACGGCGGCACAGAGGCGTGCGAGTTTGTACGCAACGTGGATTTTGCGCCCTCTGATGTGGCGTTTGATAAGGCGATTGCAAACAGCTGATTGCCAATCAACAGTGCATTTGGTAATTGTTAAAAGCAAAATGACATAGACGAATGCACTATTTGCTTCTGTGTCATTTTGTTTTTGCAATGTTAATATTATAAAGGGTATTTTGAAAGGAGAAATTGAAAATGGATCGTAAATTAAGATATGGTATGATAGGCGGCGGCCCGGGAGCATTTATCGGCGGGGTGCATCGTGCGGCGAACCGTATAAATAACGAAGCGGAGCTTGTGGCGGGATGTTTTTCGTATATTGAAGAAGAGCGTGACGAGGCTTGTAAAGAGCTTGGAATAGCCGCTGACCGTAATTATACAACATTTGAGGAAATGGCGGCGGCGGAGGGCAAACGCGCCGACAAAATTGACTGGGTGGATATTGTGACCCCTAATCGTTTTCACTATCCGGCGGCAAAGCTGTTTTTAGAACAGGGAATCAACGTTGTTTGTGAAAAACCGCTGTGCTTTACGGTAGAAGAGGGCGAGGACCTTAAGAAAACAGCAGAGGAGCACGATTGCTTGTTTTGCGTTACCTACACTTACACAGGGCACGTTATGTCGCGCGAGGCACGTCAGCTGTTCCGTGACGGCGTAATCGGCGATGTGCGCATGGTGTTGGCGGAATATCCGCAGGATTGGCTGCTTGATTCCCTCGAAACTATAACAGAGGACAATAAACCGTGGCGCGCAGACCCGAAATTTTCAGGGCGAGGCGCGTGTATAGCGGATTTGGGCACGCACATTGAAAACTGGGTACATTATGTTACAGGGCTTAAAATTGACAAATTGTGCTGTAATTTGGATGTGTTCGGCAAGGGCGGAGTGCTGGATAATAATGCGGAGGTCATGGTGAAATTCCGCGGCGGCGCAACGGGTATGTATTGGACATCTCAGGTTGCAATCGGGTTTGATAATGCGCTTAAAATTCGTGTATTCGGTGAAAAGGGCACTATTGAATTTGTGCAGGAGCAAAACAACTATCTCAAGGTTTCGTTGCGCAACAAACCGCCGATGATTTACAGCCGCGGCTGCGGATATTTAACAGACGAAGCTAAAAAGTATGTGCGCGTTCCATGCGGACATCCCGAGGGTTTAACGGAAGCGTTTGCGAACATTTATAAAGATTTTTGCGCGGCACTCAGAGATAAGATAGATGGAAAACCTGTCAATGAAGCGGATTACGGATACCCGACGCT
>JAVXIJ010000195.1:0-2258 GCA_036648415.1 Christensenella sp. | reverse complement strand
GCAGCGCCCCGAGGTTTTGACCTTGCGGGTCTTAGGGCATAGCCCTAAGGTCTTGACCTTACGGGGTATCGGGGCAGAGCCCCGAGGTCTTAAGGGTTTTGACCTTTAAGGGTTGCGGCGGTATTAGTAAATATAATTGGGCTGTGAAAGGATAAAGCTATGGATTATGATGTTGCGGTTATAGGCGCGGGGCCGGCGGGGCTTGCGGCGGCAATAGAGGCGCGAAAAAACGGTGCGGAGCGCGTTATTGTATTAGAACGTGATTTTGAAGCGGGGGGCATATTAAATCAGTGTATTCACAATGGCTTTGGGCTGCATTATTTTAACGAAGAGCTCACAGGACCTGAATATGCGGAGCGCTTTATAGATGAGTTAAACAGCACAAGCATTGAGCTTAAGCTTAATACGATGGTGCTTGATATAACAGAAAACCGACACATTACGGCGGTAAATTCAAAAGAAGGCGTGATAGAAATTGACGCGGGAGCGGTTGTGCTGGCGATGGGCTGCCGCGAACGTCCGCGCGGTGCGTTAGGCATTCCGGGGACGCGTCCGGCGGGAATATTTACGGCGGGCACGGCACAGCGCTATGTCAACATGGAAGGGTGCATGGTCGGGAAGAAGGTGCTGATTTTAGGCTCGGGCGATATTGGGCTTATAATGGCGCGGCGAATGGTGTTAGAGGGTGCGGAGGTAATGGCGTGTGTGGAGCTTATGCCATATTCTGCGGGTTTAAGGCGCAACATTGTACAATGCCTTGACGATTTTGATATTCCGCTGTATCTTTCGAGCACTATAACGGAAGTAAAAGGAAAGCACCGTGTAAAAAGCGCGGTAATATCACGCGTGGACAAAAATAAAAAACCGATTGAGGGCACGGAAAAAGAAATTGAATGTGACACGATATTGCTGTCGGTGGGGCTGATTCCTGAAAACGAGCTTTCGCGGGATGCGGGAGTGGAAATGGATATGCGCACCAAAGGACCGATTGTTTATGAAAACATGGAAACAAGCATAGCGGGGATTTTTGCGTGCGGGAATGTTGCGCAGGTGCATGACCTTGTGGATTTTGTGACTATGGAGAGCATTAAAGCGGGAGCAGCGGCGGCGAAATTTGCGATGCACGGCGAAGAAGAGATGCCTTATTTTGAGCTTTATGCTAACAAGGGGCTTCACTATGTGCTTCCGCAGCGCGCGCGCATGGATAACATTGATAAGTTTTTGGAAATATTTTTCCGCGTGAATGACGTATACCACAACGTTGATATTGTTGTAAAATCAGGAGACGGACAGATTGCGCGGTTTAAGCGAGATTTTGTTGTGCCGGGTGAAATGGAAAAAATACGAATACCGAAAAAACTTTTGACGGGAAATGAAATTGAGGTTTCGTTAAAGGAAGGAGAGCAGTCATGAAGGAATTTACCTGTATAGTATGTCCTAAGGGTTGTCGTATTTTTGCGGACGGAGCAAACAAGCTTACGGGGGCGGGATGTGAGCGCGGAACAGCATATGTGAGCGCGGAGCTCGAAAACCCTGTGCGCATGGTTGCTTCTACGGTGCGGCTTACGGGGTCGTCATTGCCGCGTTTGCCGGTGAAAACAAGCGCGCCCATTCCCAAGAAAATGATGCTGCGCGCGGCGGCATTGCTGAATGATGTGACTGTCAGCGCACCTGTGAAATGCGGCGAGGTGATTATTAAAAACATACTCGGTACCGGTGTGGATTTTGTGGCCACCAAAACGGCACGAGGGTAAATGTAGGGTGGGGCGCGGGCGGATAGACGCCCGCAACAGCAGTTAAATTTTTAAATACATAGCCGCAATGAGCTATGTATAACATATAGCAAATATATTTTTGTTGGAAATGCGGAGCATTTCGGGTCAAGGGAGCTTGCTCCCTTGCGGGGTATCGGGGCAGAGCCCCGAGGTTTTGCCTTGTAGGGGCGCTAATCCGCCCGCAACAGCATTTATATTTTCAGACCTATAACCGTAAGTGCTGTATATAATGTATAACTCATACATTTTTTATTAGAAATGCGGAGCATTTCGGGTCAAGGGAGCTTGCTCCCTTGCGGGGTTTGGGGCAGCGCCCCGAGGTTTTGACCTTGCGGGTTTCAGGGCTTTAAGGGCGTGGACGGAGGAGTGCGTGTGCAGAAGATAAAAGTGGTAGTGTTTAGCCAATTATTTAGTGGTTGCGGTAGTGTTTGAGTAATTTTTTTAACGTACTTTTTGTACCGCCAAAAAGTACCAAAAAGCTCC
>JAVXIJ010000194.1:0-2265 GCA_036648415.1 Christensenella sp. | reverse complement strand
TTGAGCTATATCTTGATTAAGATATGGTACAAGCTCCGCATATGTATCAATAGATAAAATATGGCTACATTCATCAGCATCTAAATAGCCTTCGATAGCTCTAAAATGTTTAAGAGCTTCTACAAAGCTATGTTGATTCACAAGTTCAAGCCCCTGTTCATAAATAAGCGCACTTAGAATCTCTATTGTTGCGGCAACGCCGTCATCGTCGCTGTACTTTTTAATGGCGGCAAGTGCGGCGATAAGATTATCATTTTCAAGATGTGAGGCAGAAATGCTTGCCGCGCAGTTTATTGCGTTTTTGCGTGCGCCTTCATAATCACCAAGCTCATAGAAAATATCCTCAGCCGTATCAAAAGTGCCGGTGTTCATATACGCCGTGCCTCGCAAAAAATCGACCGACTGCTTGTCTGCGGCGGGGTTTGCCGCGAGATAGCTCGTAATATATGTTTCGCCCTCGTCGGATTTGCCGTCGCTGATTAGGTATAAGCCCTGCTGTAAATCTATGTCGCAAAGCAAAAGCTGCGCGGTGGGTGTGTCTTTAATGTCGGCAATCTTTGCGCGCGCGTCGTCAAAATTCCCGTCACTTATGAGCATTCCGGCTTCGCTTGTAAGTTTTAGGGAATTTATATCAGGAGTAACGGAGGGCAGCTTGGCGACGAGTTCATTTGCCTGTGCAAATTCGCCCGCTGAAAACAATGTGCAGGCTTTGTTGTAGGATGTAGCAATAAACGCGGTGTACACGCTTAAAGCTGCAACAACAGCCCCAACGACGCATATAACAACGATTTTTTTCTTTTTCTTGGGCGGCATGGCAATGCGCTCGCCGCTTTTGTTGAGCGTGTCAAAATTGGCGGGCAGCGTTATATCAATCGCCGAAACAAGCTTTTCGATGTTTTCGATACGCGTGGTATTGTCGATAGATAATGCTTGCAATAATGCTTGCTCGTGCGCGAAAGAGAGCTTCAGCGCGGCAATTTTGCCTTGCGCTTCCTCGTCATTTTGTGCGCGCGACATTGCGTCGGGCAGGCGTTCGCCCGTGAGCATACGATAAAGCACAGCGCCGAATTGGTATACAGCAACAGCAAAAGTCGGCTGTTGAGCGTCTTTGTATTGTTCAGGAGCGGAATATCCGTTTACAATCTCTTGCTTTTTGGAAGCAAGCAACAGCGCGCGTCCGTTTTGCGGGTTAAATCGCAGGTTTTGCGGATAGACCGCAATGTTCGGCTTGCCTGCGTGTTCAAGCTTTACAAGTGCGGACATAACGGGAGCAAGAATGTAAATTGCCATGTCGAAGCCGATTTTCTCGGTATTTTCGGAAAGATAATTGTTGAATGCTTGGGTTTTATGTGCGCTGCCCTTTTTGCGTTTACGTATAATGAATATTATTGCAAGGAGTATAACCACTGCCGCCGCGGTCAGTATAACGGCGGTTATAGGAAAAATAGTTGCACTAAAGGCATCGGAAATGCCAATTGCGCCGACGGCTGAGCTTTTTAAATAGGAAATTCCTTTTTCATCAAGTGTGTTCAGCAGCTCGGAAATACATATTGCGCCGGTAAGATTTTGGTCTTCCAAAGAACCGATGGTGTTTATGCCCACAACAACTCCACGTTCATTTACAAGCGGACCGCCGGAATTGCCGTGATTTATGGAAACGTTCATTTGTAAAGCGGTTATGGGGCGCTCGCCCGTGCCGAATGAGTTGGAAGCTTTGACAGCGCTTATGATACCGTCTGTCATGGTTACGTCATTTATAACGGAATCGCTGCGCGAAAACAAATCATCGGCAACACCGGGAAAGCCAAGTGCATACACGCCTGAGCCGACAAGCTTGGTCGGGTCGCCGTCATACAGCGTAAGCGGTTGCGCGTCCTTGATGGGGGTATCGAGTTTCAAAACGCATAAGTCAATAACAGGCAGGTCTATGGCGATGGTGGCGTTTACAGGGGTGTAATGCCCATAAAAAACAGTAAAAACATTACCCGTGCCTTCCACAACGTGGTGGTTGGTGACGACATATTCTACGGTGTCGGTGTCGCCGATCATGAAGCCTGAACCGCTTGCGCCAAATTCGGGATTTTCAACGGTGATGTATGTGGTGGCGCTGCGCGCGTTAAGCACGGGCGCAGGCGCGTCTGTTGCAAAAGCCAATGTGGTTGTAAGCAGTAAAACGACAGTTATACATACAGCAATTATTTTTTTCATGTGTTTGACCCCACGCCAATTATGATTTGTTATATATATTATACTATAAAGTTGAAA
>JAVXIJ010000193.1:0-2266 GCA_036648415.1 Christensenella sp. | reverse complement strand
AACTCCGTTAAATGCTTCTAAACAAGCGCTTAATGAAAAAAAAGCCGAAGATATTATATTCTCTCATCTTATTTCACTATTTAAAAACGCCGCTGCGAGCGACAATATATCTCTTAATTCCATTTCTGCTGTTTTAAAAAACATTGAAAAAGATTTGATCCGCAAACTAAAAGAATAAGTTGCTGCACATAATAAGGCTTTACGGCTGTCATTCAAAAAACTTCGCAACTTTAGTATAATTTTCCAAAAGGTCGTCATATGACGCATAATCATTAGGATACACCTCAAGCATCAAAAGTCCGCGATAATCCATCCGACTAAGCTTCTTTTTCATCCCCGTCCAATCCATCTCTCCGTCAAACGGCAAGCACGGAATAATCCCTTTTTCTGCATCTTTTATATAATCACACACATGAATATGCGCAAGACGCGCACCCATATCATCAATATAATCGGCTATTTCATAGCCCGACTGCGCCGCTTGCTTAATATCAAGCGTAAAATAAAGGTTATCACTTTCTACGTGTTTTAACAGCTCCCGCGCAAACCCAGGTGCATTATACCAACACCAATGCACCGTTTCATATGCAAGCTTTACGCCCTTTTTCTTTGCGCGCTCCGCCAAAATTGTCGTGCGCTCCCCGCACCATTCATAATTGACATGAAAGGTTTTTGCGCGTTTCACATTCATTGCCCCGTGAAACACATAAGTTTCCGCGCCCATCCGCGCCGCCGCGTCTGTAACACGGTCAAATACGTCAAGCGCCTCCTCATACTGCCGCATATGTGTAGAATAAAGCTGCGGCTCAAACTGCGTACACAGCGCATGAACAGAGCGAATGCGCGCGCCCTCACCCTTTGCACTGCGCACAAGCTCATCGGTAAACGGCTTTTCATATTCGCTCATTGCAGAAAAAAACACCTCAATATCGCGTATTCCCATGCTTGCAATTTTTTTAACCGACTTTTCGTTATACATTTTGCAAAAAAAACACGCCGTCGACATTCCTGTTTTCATTTTATGCTCTCATTTCCGTTGAAATTAGTACTCTGCTTTATTTTATTTCTTTCAAACTCTTTTGTCCAATTTATTTTTGATATATAATAAAAGCATATCATTTGCATTGGAGGATTACGACAAATGGACTGTAAAATAGCAAATATCCCGGGGGACGGCATCGGCCCCGAAATTTCCGTTGAAGGTGTGCGCGTGCTTGAACGCATCGGCGAATTATATGAGCATAAATTTCATTTTACCGAAATCTGTGCGGGCGGTGCAGCCATCGACAAATACGGTGACCCGCTCCCCGAGCATGAGCTTGAGCTGTGCCGCAACAGCGACGCCGTACTTCTCGCAGCGGTGGGCGGCGAAAAATGGGATGATCTACCTGTAGATAAACGCCCTGAAAAAGGACTGCTTCGCCTTAGAGGCGGGCTCAAATTATTTGCAAATCTGCGCCCTGCCGTCATTTACAACGAGCTTAAATCGGCGTGTCCTTTAAAGGATGAAATAGTAGGTGACAAGCTCGACATCTTGATAATACGAGAGCTTACGGGCGATGTCTATTTTGGCGAACGCGGCGGTGACGACCTTACATATTCGTCCGACCTCATGAATTACCACGATTATGAGGTGGAACGCATTGCGCGGCTGGCGTTTAACGCGGCGCAAAAACGCAGCGGCAAGCTGACAAGCGTAGACAAAGCAAATATACTTGCGACCTCGCGGCTGTGGAGAAACACTGTTAAACGCATTGCAAATGAATATCCTGATGTAGCGCTTAACCATATGTATGTTGACAATGCCGCCATGCAGCTCGTGCGCAATCCTCGTCAATTTGATGTGATTGTAACGGGCAATCTTTTCGGTGATATTTTAACGGATGAAGCCGCCATGATTACAGGCTCAATAGGCATGCTGCCCTCCGCAAGCCTCGGCGCTGCAAAGCTCGGAATGTACGAGCCCATTCACGGCTCGGCGCCCGATATTGCCGGAACAGGTAAGGCAAACCCCATTGCAATGATTCTTTCCTGCGCAATGCTGCTGCGTTATTCTCTTGACCTCGAAACCGAAGCTTGCGCTGTTGAAACAGCAGTAAAAAATGTGCTTGCAAGCGGTGCGCGCACAGCGGATATTGCCGCAGGCGGTGAATATATCACCACGCGTGAAATATCTGATTTAATTTTAAAAGAATTAAATCATCAAAAAAATAAGGGATAAACCAAAGTTTAAACCCAATACCGCCCGCATAACCTCACACAACCG
>JAVXIJ010000192.1:0-2267 GCA_036648415.1 Christensenella sp. | reverse complement strand
CCATGATGCTTGTAGGACGTACGGATTTATCCGTGGAAATAAAGATGAATTTGGAAGCATGATATTTTTTAGAAAGTGAAGCGGCGTTGTACGTACCAAAAACATTGTTTTGAACCGCCATGCGCGGACATTCCTCCATAAGCGGAACGTGTTTGTAGGCGGCGGCATGAAAAACAACGGAAGGCTTAAATTCTTTGAAAACTTCTTCTAAGCGATCAGCATCTTGGACAGACCCAATACGAACAATGACCTTTTTTGCCGCTGCTTCTCCTAAAATCACACGTATTTCTTGTAATAAATCGTACGCATTGTTTTCATAAAAATCAAAGATGATTAAGCGTTGTATATCAAAATTTAAAAGCTGACGGCATAGTTCGGAGCCTATGGAACCGCCTCCACCGGTTATTAAAATTGTTTTTTTGCATATCATTTCATTTATAAGGCTAATATCTAAATTTGTTTCGCTGCGACCAAGCAAATCAGCCATGTTGATGTCTTTGATATTGTTGATTTTTGCATCATCTAAGATGTTTACACCGCTGACGATAGAGATTTTACACTTGGCGGTGGGGCAATAAGATAAAATTCTTTGCAATTGTTTACCGGTTGCGGAAGGAATGGAAATAATAATGCGCGCAATGCCAAATTTGTCGACAATTTCGGGAATCAACTCGCAACCGCCTACAATATCAATCCCGTGAAGGGATAGGCCGTGTTTGTTTTTGTCATCATCAACAATGGCAAGCACATTATATCTGACAGTATCGTAATTTCTGATAATATCTTGCAGTAATATTGAGGTTGATTGCCCCGCACCGACAATTAAACATGGAATGTCGGGCGAGTGTATGCCTTTGAATTTGGCGTTATAGTATGATGACATATATTGTGTAATTCTCGGCATAAAATGAATCAAACCGATTAGACTGAAAGAAACAAAAAATGCCATTACGGGAATTGACGGAGATTGCCAATATCCTGCCACAAATCGAAAAATGATATAGTAAACAAAATTTGATATTACAGATGCAAAAAACAAACGTAATAATGAGCCTATACCGGCATAGCGCCAAATGCATTTATACATTCCAAAAGCAAGAAAAACGAGTATATTTACTAAAAGAAGCCAAGGAATATAATGTAAAATGATATTAAGGAGCGGAATATCGCTTAAGAACAGATAAGAATAAAACCAGACAGAAATAATCCATGCCAAAACGGTGACTGCGGCATCGGTTATTGCAAATAAAACTTGTTTTAGTAATCTATGAGAAAAAATATGCATATTTTAAAGCTCCTAAGTATAAGGCGATAAAACTATTATACAGCACGAGTATTGTGTTTGCAAGCTAAGCGCAGAGCGATTAACTGATTTACAAATTGAAGGAAATAGTATAGTATTAGTATGGTAATGAAGGAAGAGATAATATGAAACGTTGGGGAAACATACCGGAAAGCATTAAAAATAAAAATGTGTATGAATATTATCTTTTGCTGCAAAGAAAAAAGGGCTCTTTTGTTGTGAAAAGAGTGTTGGATATTTTATTATCTGTGTTGCTGCTTGTCGTGATAATTCCGATTATATTGATTATTTGTGTGGTAATTATTGCCGATTCTAAGGGCGGCGCATTTTTTTTGCAAAAAAGGGTTACTCGGTACGGGCGGGAATTTAACATCATAAAACTCAGGACAATGGTCAAAAACGCCGAGCAAGTCGGAACGCAAGTTACTTCAAACAATGATACGAGAGTAACACGAGTCGGGCGCGTATTAAGAAAACTAAGGATTGATGAGTTTCCGCAGTTAATCAATATCTTAAAAGGTGATATGTCTTTTGTAGGGACAAGACCGGAAGTCAAAAAATATGTTGCTGAATATTCAAATGAGATGAAAGCAACTTTATTGATGCGTGCAGGGTTAACCTCACTTGCAAGTATTATGTTCAAAGATGTAGAAAAGCTATTGGAAAATGAAAGCAATGTTGATGAGGCATATATAAAAAAAGTTTTGCCGTGCAAGATGAAATACAATCTTGAATACATGAAAAACTTTAGTGTAAAAACAGATTTGAAACTAATACTAAAAACTGCGTGTGCCGTTGTTAAGAGAGATAATTAGTGTTGCGGGTACAAGTAAAATGTAGTATATTAGTAAGGCAATACAGCTATATATGAGAGGATTTAAAATGGGTAAAAGAGTATGGATTTTTAATCATTATGCACATACACCAAATTCAGGAACGATAACGCGTCACTATTACTTGGCGA
>JAVXIJ010000191.1:0-2306 GCA_036648415.1 Christensenella sp. | reverse complement strand
ATATTGCATTTTTTCGCATAAAATTATATACTGTATATAATATAGAAAGTAATATTAAATATACGATTGGAGAAAAGTTATGGCTGATTATGTGCTTACCTGCAGTTCAACCGCCGATCTTCCGACTGCTTTTGTAGAAAAACGCGGCATCAGCGTCCTGCATTACCAATTTTACATGGATGGGCGCGAATATTATGACGATCAAGGTGTTTCCATTTCCACGCACGACTATTACGACCACGTGCGCGAGGGCTCAATGCCCACAACCTCAATGGTAAACGCGGAACGCTACACCAAGTTTTTCACCCCCATTCTTGAAGCAGGCAAAGACATCTTGCACGTCGAGTTTTCCTCCGGGCTTTCGGGCTCGTACGACAACGCAGTGATGACCGCCAAAGATCTCATGAAAAAATATCCGGGCAGAAAAATTGAAATCGTCGACTCGCTTTGTGCGGCGCGCGGTTACGGGCTTTTGGTGCACCTTATATGCAACAAAAAAGACGAGGGCGCAACCCTTGAAGAGGCTCGCGCATATGCCGAAGCGCTCAAATTAAAAATAACACATTGGTTTGCTGTTGACAGCTTAGAACATTTGCGGCGCGGCGGACGTGTTTCCCGTGCAAGCGCATTTTTAGGCACAATGCTTAACATCAAGCCCGTGCTTGCGTTTAATTATGAGGGGAAAATAATTCCCGTGGAAAAAATACGCGGACGCAAAAAATCGTTGATTGCAATGGTTGACAAAATGGAAGATGATATTGATAATCCCGACGGACAAATCATATATATCGGCCACGGCGACGCACCCGAAGACGCAGAATATGTGTCAGAGCTGATAAAAGAACGCTTCCCCACCATCAAGGAAACGGTTACAAACTACATCGGCCCTGTTATCGGCGCGCATTCCGGACCGTCCACAATTGCGATTCACTATATCGGCAAGCACCGTGTGGACATAGCATTCAAATAACAGCCGCAAATTATAATGAACAAGCCTTGCAACGCAGACTTGTTCATTTTTAATTGTTTTTGGGGTCGGTATATCCATGAACAGCGTTCAATCTTAAGAAATTCTTTATTTTTCTTAGCTTGTAACTTTGTTTTTGTTTGTTATAATTTATATTAGTACTAAAATTATGGGGAGGAGCTCAATGATTTTACGCATACCTTTTGTATTTATATCGCTCGGCGGAATAGCGTTGCTCGTTTTGCTGCTCACCCGCATTATGACAAAGGCCGCTCCGCCCGCCAAAAAAACGTGGCTCACGGATTTTCAATATGCGCACCGCGGGCTGCATAACCCGCTGTACCCCGAAAATTCTTTGCCCGCATTTGAAAACGCGGTGGCGCACGGCTTTGCCATAGAACTTGATGTACAAATGACGTGTGACGGAAAAATCGTAGTGTTTCATGATGCCACCCTTGAACGTATGGCGGGCATAAATTGTAAAATAAGCGACTGCACCCTTGCCGAACTGCGCAATATACCGCTTGGCGACACACAATACACGATTCCCACACTGCACGAAACACTGCGCCTTGTAAACGGACGCGTGCCGCTGCTCATTGAAATCAAGAAAAAAGGGTTCGCGGGCGCTCTTGAACGCGAGCTGTATAACATAATGAATGAATACGGCGGCAAATACGCCGTGCAATCCTTTTCGCCCTTTTCTATGCGCTGGTTCAAAAAAAACGCGCCGCGCATTTTGCGTGGACAGCTTTCTTGTAATTTCTCATTGTGCAAGGATAATTTCCCTGCGAGTATGTGTAGCTTTGTGCGGTTTTTTGCCTCTAAATTGCTGTTTATCGTGCAGCGCCTTTGGGTTAATTTCATCGGCCGCCCCAATTTTATAAGCTATGAACTTCAAAAAGTAAATTCGCGGCTTATACGCCGCCTGCGCAAAAGCGGCGCACCGATTTTTGCATGGACGGTGCGTACCTATGAAGAATATCTGCGCGCCAAACCTTATACCGATTCTGTTATTTTTGAAAATTTCACACCGTATATTTGATGAGGTTGCCGATTGAAATTTGCCGATGATTAGGTGAGTGATGAATATGTCATGGGACGATGTAGATAATGTTTTATATGACGGAACGGTGATTGATATTCAAAAATTGGTGTGCCCTAATTGCGGTGGTAAAATAGGATATGAATTTACAGATGTGCCCCGTGCTTTTTCAGTTTATTGCAAATCGTGCGGGCATATTTCTCGTGGTACGGGCGGTCACACACCAAATTGTGTTAAGTTTTTAGGAAACCATGCCATTTTACCCTCAGATTATTAACCCGCAGCCCTGTTTTT
>JAVXIJ010000190.1:0-2307 GCA_036648415.1 Christensenella sp. | reverse complement strand
CCTGTTTTCTTAAACACCAGCACCCTATGCGCATACTCCTCGTGCGGCATTTCAATTATTTCCGCAAGCTCCAAATTAAGCGCATTTAACGCCCTTTCCGATTCCTTCAGCTCCTGCTCATACTCACCTTTATATGCCATAAAAAAGCCGCCCGGACGCACCAACGGCGCACAAAGCTCCAAAAGTACGCGCAGCCCGCCCACCGCGCGCGCCGTACACACGTCATAGCTCTCCCGCGGCTTCCCCGCCGCAAGCTCTTCCGCGCGCACATTCAGCACCTTAATATCTACACCCGCCGTCCGCGCCGCCTGTTCTATAAACGCGCATTTTTTCTGCGACGCCTCCACCGCATACGCTTCAATATCTTCACGCATAATTTTTAACGGAGCAATCGGAAATCCCGCCCCGCTGCCTACATCCACCACTCGGCTGTTCTTAGGAATAAAATCTATCGGCACAATACTGTCAAAAAAATGCTTGCACGCCGACTCCTTAGGTGATGTAATTGCCGTCAAATTATACAATTTATTTGTTTCTGCCATAATGTCATAATACGCTTCCATTTTATCAAGCATATCATCACTTGCGGTATGCCCGCTTCCCGTCAACAACAATTCCAATTCTTTTGTAAATTCAGACATCTTATCTCCAATTTTGCAATAATATTTTTACACCCATATGCGCGACACTGCAAACACCGTTTTTTTGCGGTGTTTGTTTCACGTGAAACAATTTGTCTGTCAGCCTTTATAGGCTTGCCAAAGCGATTCCGTAAGCTTCACTTCCTCAAATATCGCCCTAAAACCCTCACCCGTAGGCGCACACGCAAATACGCCCACGCGCGGCACGGCATTTTTGCAGCGCAAATGGAAAATGCGCATTTGCTTATATTCCTTGCCGTCCGCAGACGCTTCAAATAAAAAGCTCTCGCCCATGCGGCTTACGCGGTAATACATCATGTCTATGTTTCCCGCAACCTCCTCGGTCGCCCAATCCGAAAACCCTCTGCGCGTCACCACACTGCCCAGCTTCTGCGCCTTTTCATCTTCATATTCCAAGCAAACCTTTGCCCAATTTTTTTCGTCAATATAAACAATTATTCCGCATTGGTCATACTGACTTTTCCCCTCGCGAAACGTCTTTACGCTAAAAGAGCACTCTTCATCCACTTCCGTAAGAAGCGCATGGCCGCTGTTTCTTGAAAACCCATAATATGTGTTTTGCCAAAAATCTGTGTCCCGCTCCGCATGCAATACGATTTTTTCATCAGTAATCGTCGCTTGGTGCGGCATATTTAACCATTTAGCCGTTCTTCCCGCCAAAATCATACCCCGAACCTCCTTTGTTTCGTATACACCCTTGCCCTGCTTTTCCATCATATAAACGTCATGCGGTAACTGCATATTGTTATATGCTCGATTATATGTTCCCACATATTTCATGCCGATTTTTTTAGCCACCATGCGCGAGCTTACATTGTTTACACGCATCTGCGCAATCACGTGCTCCGCACCCAATTCATCAAATAAATATTTCGCACACCCACGCGCGCCCTCTACCGCATACCCTTTACCCCAAAATGCCTTGTTTAAAATATATCCGAGCTCCCAGCCCGCCTCACCGTTGATGTCTTCATTGTAAATAAGCCCGATTGCGCCCACGCTTGCACCCGTCTTTTTATCGCGCGCATTAAGCCATCCACAGCCGTATTTTTCATATCGTTTAAAATTTCTGTTGCACCATTCTTCCGTTTCGGCGTCAGAAAACCCGTGCTCCCACGCATACATCACTTCTTCATCCTGCAAAAATACACTTACAAGCTGCTTGTCTGCATTTGTAAACTTGCAAAATGTCATTCGTTCCGTCTCAAAAAGCTCCTGCTCCATTGTTTATTCTGCCTTTCTTCTATGTCCTTGTTAAACAACTCCTGTAGCATCAGTATAGCTAATTTACACCGTAAAATCAAATTAAATAAACCCCTCGTGCTCTGCCCGCAAACCCCCGCTCACTGTAGGGGCGGATACCATCCGCCCGTGCCCTTAAAGACCAAGACCTCGGGGCTCTGCCCCAACCCCCGCAAGGGAGCAAGCTCCCTTGACCCGAAATGCTCCGCATTTCTAACAAAAATATATTTATTACATATTATACATAGCTCATTGCGGCTACAAATCTAAACGCTCAATCACTGGCACGAACACTGCCCATCCCGCTCACTGTAGGGGCGGATATTATCCGCCCGCGCCCTCAAGACCCAAGACCTTGGGGCTCCGCCCACAAACCCCGCAAGGGAGCAAGCTCCCTTGACCC
>JAVXIJ010000189.1:0-2308 GCA_036648415.1 Christensenella sp. | reverse complement strand
CATTACAGGAAGATTACCCTAAAATTACGGATATTGGGCTGCGTCAGGGGCTTAGTGATTCAAATTATATGAAGCTTATTGATACACGTCTTAAAGAATATTGGGATATTAACGCAGAATGTGCAGAATGTGCATATAAGACACAGTGCGGGGGCGGATGCCGTGCAAGCGCGCTTATCAGCGGTGAAACAGATATTATGTCGCCGGACCGTGCATCGTGTTTGTTTTTCAAGGGCGGCTATTACGAAAGAGTTAATAAAGCAGCAGCATTGGCAGCAGAGGCATTTAAAAACAAAGTGTAAGTCAAATAAAATATATAGGATAAAACAGTGGATAACGAAGAAGAGAAAGAAAAAAAGCATAGCATAAAAGAGTTTGTCGGGAAATACAAAAAGTATTTGTTGATTTGTTTGATTGTAGCAGGAATTGCTGTTGCGGCATGGAATATTGCGGGTTATGTATATAACCAATGGACGGCAGAACAAGAGGCGCAAAAGATTTTAGAGTTGGCGCAAAGTGCAGCACCAACGCCGTCTTTGAAGCCAACGCCGACTGCGACTCCAACGCCTGTGCCTACAAGAAAGCCGCCCGATAGGCATATAGATTTTGCGAAACTGCAAAAAGAAAACCCCGAGATTACAGCATGGGTATCTATTCCGGGAACGCGCGTGGATTATGCCGTTGTGCAAGGAAAGGATAACATTTATTATCTGGACCATGATGCACTGCTTCAGAAAAATAAAGAGGGCGCAATTTTCATAGATGCGGAAAATAAGTCCGATTTTACCGATCGTAATACTGTGATTTATGGGCATCGTATGAATAACGGAAATATGTTTGCGGGTTTGCATGATTTTGAAGATGCCGACTTTTTTGCGCAGCACAAAGCATTAAAGCTATATTTGCCAAATGATATTATGTATGAATATGAGATATTTGCTGCATATGAAGCAGGAGATGAGCATATTTTATCGGCTTGGGATTTTTCTGATGATGTGCAATGGAAAGAGTATATTGCGCAAATTGAAACAGAGTATGAAGATGCTAATGTTGATAGCGGCGCGGTAAAAGAGAATGATAAAATTTTAACGCTTTCGACTTGTGTCCGTGGGGAGGACAGCAAGAGATATTTGTTGCAGGCAGTATTAAAAACAGATATATGAATACAATAAAGCGGAAAGGTGTGATGTTGTGAAAAGGTTTCCGGTGGTTTTGTTGTTGGCAGGCTTGTTGATGATTTACGGGTGCGGGGGCAATGTGATTACAGATGTTAAAACCATTACACCGGATACCTCACCAATTGTGGTGGAGGATAGCGCGCAATAATTGGTATGCAAATAATTCCTAACAAATGGCGTTTATCTGCGTATCAACAGTATAAGTACAAAAAAGCAGTGAAAATTTTTCGGAGCTGCAACTAAATATAAGAAAGTGAGGAAGTAAGATTCATAAAAATAACCGTTAAAACAGACTGTGGGTTAAGTGAACAATGACAGGAACGTTGCGTGGATGTGTAATTGTATGTGCAGAATGAAATTAGTAAATATAGAAAAGTGAGGTAAACAATATGAAAAAGAAATTATGTGTGATGATAGCAGTTGTTGTAAGTGTTTTGTTCGTGCTATTTGGCTGCGCGGCAGGCTCTAAGACATATAATGTTGATCTTGAGGGGAATATGACAACAGGGTACAGCTGGCAGTATACGATGAGCAAAGACGGTATTGTAAAAGAAAAATCAAACGAATATGTACAAGATGAAGTGGAAAAACAAAAGGAAGGCGAACCGCCGTTGGTTGGCATGGGCGGCATGTTCAAGTTTGTTTTTGAGGGCGTATCAGAAGGTGAAGTAGAGTTGGATTTTAAGTATTCTCAAGAATGGGATAAGGCAACAGAACCTGCGAGCACTGCGAAAATTGTTTTGTCGGTAGATAAAAACGGAAATGTTAAGGAAGTGTCAAAGGTAGTTAAAACTGCCACTGACGGCAACACGGAAGACTAAAAACTACTTTATAACAGTCTTCAACATGACTTTGCGTTAGAAAAACTGTCTTTGAGTAAAAAAAGGGTTTTCAATTAAACATATATTTGATAGTATTAGGTTATGGATGTATAAAAATTCATGTGAGAGTAAACTTAGGAGGCATATTATGAAAAAATTACTTTGTATAATTGTTGCGGTGTTATTGGTGTTTTCGGTGGGAAGCATTGCTTTTGCGGCACCACCGGTAGGAGCGGAAGTGTCAGTCAACCCTGCACTGCCAAGCGGTGAACAACTCTATGCAACAAACAGTCCAACGATAAAGGATAG
>JAVXIJ010000188.1:0-2309 GCA_036648415.1 Christensenella sp. | reverse complement strand
CCTCGCTCGCCTTAGCTACGGCTAAGCGTCGCTCGGCTGCCTTGCCCTGCAAAAAAATTCTTTGTTTGAAAACTCTTCGACCTGAAACTTTTGGATTTTTGCTTCGCTGTAAGGCGGTGGAACGACGCATAGCAGGCTATTCGGAGCGACACCAACGATGCAGCGGACAAAAAGACTTTGTTTCAGGCGCATTGGTTCGAGTCTGATATGCTTAAGCATCCCGTTCTCGATAAGGTCGGAAAGGAACAAGAAAAATTTATATCGGACGAGGTGGCGCAGGGATTGCTTGCACTTTAGTGCAGGAACTTAGGTTGCGGTGCATTTGTTTATGAACCGGAGTGGATTAACTGTAAAAAAATCTGATGATAGCAGTATGTTTAGAGATATGCGCTATAGATATTTTGATTGTTGCATTTATGTTACTGCGTATGCCTGTTAGCTTCGCGTTATTAAAAGATTTTGCGAGTGCGGCGGCGCAGCAAATTTAGATTGACAAGGAATATAAGGCAAAAAAGCGGCTCATGGCGAACCGCTTTTTTTTAGGTTAAAAACAAGTTGTACATTTTACCACGGCTCGCCCGGACAATCGGCGGTGCAGCCGTCGCGGTTGAGATAGCCACTGCGATTTTTACTGTCCGTCCAACTGATATAGACCTGTTTTGCGGGGTCTTTGGAATGTACAAGTGCTTCGCGTTCGGCGCCTGCTTTGCTGAGTCCGTCAATGTATTTTTCTTCTCCGCTTTCACGGCTCCGTATGATTACTTTGTATGTCATAATTTAATCCTCCTTAGGATATTTATATATTGATAACCGAATATTTAAGAGCTATTCATTACAAACAAAAAAATGCAGAAAGGAAGAAGCATACATGACAAATAAGCAAAAACGGTTTTGTGAAGAATATTGCAAGGATTTTGACGCAGGCGCAGCGTTGGTGAGAGCAGGATACAGTGAAAATCGTGCACAAACAACAGCGGATTTCATGTTGAAGATGCCAAAGGTGCAGGAATATATAGAAAAATTGAAAATTGCGACAAGTAAAAGAGCGGTATATACCAAGGAAATATTGGAATATTTTACAAAGCTTATGCGAGATGAAATATTTGAACAGCATATTGAGACGGATCGTGATACAGGGGAAGAAAGGGTGATACGGCAACCGGTCAAGGTGTCGGACAGGACTAAGGCGGCGGAGTTTTTGGCGAAATATTATAAGCTGATGGGTGATAAGGATGAAGGCGCGCAGGGAGAAACGGTGCGCATAGAAATGGACGAGAAGGTGAAAAAGTGGGCGGTATGAGTGTACTTAAAATTGAACAACCGTATAAAAAACAAATGAGTTTTTTTGAGGAAAAAACAAAATATGTGGCATACGGCGGCGCGCGCGGCGGCGGGAAAAGCTGGGCGGCACGAATTAAGGTTGTGTTGTTGGCATTAAATTACGGCGGGATACAGATGTTGCTTTTGCGCAGAACGCTTCCCGAATTGCGTGAAAATCATGTAGTGGCGCTTGTGAAGCTGCTTAAGGGAGTGGCGCGTTATAAGGAAAGCACGCGCGAATTTATATTTCCTAATCAGAGCAGGTTAAAGCTTGGATATTGCGATACAGAAAAAGATGTGCTGCAATATCAAGGGCAGGCATATGACGTGATAATCATGGAAGAAGCGACGCAATTTACGGAATTTCAATATCAGACATTGACGGAATCCAACCGTTCATCGGGGATGTGCGCGGAAAAATTCAGCCCGCGGATGTACTTGACGTGTAACCCCGGCGGCGTGGGGCACGTGTGGGTAAAACGGTTGTTTATCGACAAAGATTACATAGGCAGCGAACGCGCGGAGGATTATGCGTTTATTCCTGCAAAGGTTTATGACAACAAGCACTTGATGGAAAAAGACCCCGAATATGTGCGGGTTTTGGAAAATATATCCGACCCCGCGCGGCGCGCGGCGATGTTGGACGGTGATTGGGATATATTTATAGGGCAATATTTCACCGAGTTTAAGCGGGAAATACACGTTATAAAACCGTTTGTGATCCCCGAGCACTGGCGGCGATATGTCACAATGGATTATGGGCTTGATATGCTCGCGTGTTATTTTATCGCAATGGATGAGGTTGGCAATGCGTATGTATACAAGGAAATTTACGAAAGCGGGCTTATGGTGACTGACGCAGCGGCGCGCATTGCGGCAATGACGAACGAACGAATAGACACATATTATGCTCCGCCCGACTTGTGGAACAGGCACGCGGACACGGGCAAGAGCACGGCGGAAATATTCGCGGAGTGCGGGATATATCT
>JAVXIJ010000187.1:0-2370 GCA_036648415.1 Christensenella sp. | reverse complement strand
CCTTGCCCTTACATCTCCCCTTCAAACATTTCCCACGGAAATATTTGAGGGGGCAGTGACGTAAATACCATGCGCTCTTTTTTTGTGGGATGCACAAAAGAAAGCTCATACGCCCACAAACACAGCCGCGCGTTTTTCGCGCCGATATATTTCACATCCCCCACCAACGGCGCCCCGATATTTGCAAACTGCACGCGTATTTGGTGCGACCGCCCCGTTTTAAGCGCTATATCAAGCAACGAATATCCGCCCGCCGTTGCCTTTACTTCATACGAAAGCTCCGCATATTTCGCACCCTCCGTGCCGTCGCGCACCACACGGCTGATGTTTGTGCGCGAATCCTTCAACAAATAATCCTTCAACGTCCCCGCCTTAGGTATCTCCCCCGTCACAATCGCATAATACTTTTTTTCAAACGAATTGTCCTTAAGCCCCGCCGCAAGCCGCGCCGCCGCCTTTGACGTGCGCGCAAACACCATCACTCCGCCCGCCGGACGGTCAAGCCTGTGCACCAACCCCAAATATACCGCACCCGGCTTTTTATATTTTTCTTTAATGTATTGTTTCAATATATTAAGCAAATCCGCGTCCTGCGAAATATCCGCCTGTGACGGCAAATTCTGCGGCTTTACCGCAACCAGCACATGGTTATCTTCATATAATATATCAGGCGTCATACCTGCCACCTTGTGGTCGTGCCACATGGCAGCAACACGCTTTGGTCCTTGATCGGCAAACACAAATCGCCCGCCTCAATGCTTCCGCCGCGCCCCTCAAGACAAATATTAAGAAAATTCCTGCACACCACAGACGAAAGCCCCGTGGTGTACGAATTTATTATAAAAAACAGCGGCGTCGACGACAACAGCTTGACCGTTTCCGAAACCAGTGCAAACAAATCATCCTCCGTGCGAAAAACCTTTCCGCCCTCACCTCTGCCATAGCTCGGCGGGTCCATAACAATGCCGTCATAATGGTTTCCGCGCCGCTGCTCACGCAGCACAAATTTCAAACAATCGTCCGCCAAAATTCGCACCGGACAAGCGTCGAGCCCCGACAATACAAGATTTTCTTTAGCCCAACCGTTCATGCTTTTTGCGGAATCTATATGCGTGACCTCCGCCCCCGCGCGCGCACACGCAAGCGTCGCCCCGCCCGTATACGCAAACAAATTAAGCACCCGCGGCTTAAAATCTGCGTGCGTTATTTTATCCGCCATAAAATCCCAATTACTCGCTTGCTCGGGAAAAAGCCCTGTGTGCTTAAAGCCTGTCGGACGCACATAAAACATGAGCCCTTGATAGCCAACCGTCCACCGCTCGGGCAGCTTTTTTAAATAATGCCACTCGCCGCCCCCGCGTTCGCTGCGCACATATTCCGCGTGCGCGCTTTCCCAAAGCATAGGCGCCTGCTTTGCCCAAATAACCTGCGGGTCGGGGCGCGCAAGCACAACCTCACCCCACCGCTCAAGCTTCATGCCGTCGCCCGTATCAAGCACCGTATAATCCTGCCATTTATCTGTTAAAAACACCGCAATACCTCATTTCATTTATCATGAATATTTTAACACAATGCGCATTTTTATGCTATAATATTCATGCCTAACCGAAATTTTACGGAGGTTTTTATGAAAATCAAAGCATACGCAAAACTGAATTTAGCACTTAATATCACCGACACACGCGCTAACGGTATGCACGAGCTCGATATGCTCATGCAGCGTATTTCACTTGCGGACGAGCTCACCATAGAAAAATCAAACAAAACAGCCTTGTACTGCGATGATATGCCCATAGATAAAAACAACACCGCACTTATAGCGGCTGAGCTTTTTTTTGCGGCAACCGGAATCACCGGCGGCGCAGAAATCGTGCTCAAAAAAAACATTCCGTCACAAGCCGGTCTGGGCGGCGGTTCAAGCGATGCCGCAGCCGTGCTGTGCGCGCTTAATACGCTTTTTGACGCGCGGCTCACAAAAAACGAGCTTATGCAAATTGGCTTGCGCATAGGCGCAGACGTTCCGTTTTTTATTGTCGGCGGAAGTGCTCGCGCACAAGGAATAGGCGAAAAATTAGTCCCGTTTACAAACAACTGTGATTTTTCATATTTGCTGATAAAGCCTCAAAACGGCGTTTCCACCGCTGCCGCATACAAAAAATATCACGAGCTTGGAATTGTTAAGCCGAATATTACCGCGGCGCAAAACGCACTTGAAGCAGGCAACGCGCACGAATATTTTCGCACAGCACAAAACGCACTTATGCCCGCAGGCATCGCGCTTTGCCCGCAGGTCGGCGAAATACTTACGGATTGCGCGGAATACGGCGCAGATTTTGCCATGATGACAGGCAGCGGAAGCTGTGTGTTTGC
>JAVXIJ010000186.1:0-2423 GCA_036648415.1 Christensenella sp. | reverse complement strand
TATTTCTCGGGAAGTATTAGTACTGCGCTCTGCGCTGTACTACCAAGCACTGAATTTGTGTGACCACAAATTCGCTTGTTAGGGGCAGACCCCTAATACCCCATCATACGGAGGTTGAAATGAAAAAGCGACACGTTGGGAGATTTCGTAACAAACGTGTTTGGGCTCATCTGTCAGATGATGAATATTTGCGTTTTCATAAGAATGTTGAGCGTACAAAATATTCACAAGAAGCATATATTCGTTCTCTTATCATGGGATACGTCCCACGCGAGCTACCGCCCGCAGATTACCACTCCATGATAAAAGAGCTTCGCGCCATTGGAAACCGCATGAACCAAATCGCCGCCCGTGCAAACGCAACGGGCTTTTTTCTTACAGAGGAATACGCGCAGAACGCCCGACGATTGTTTGATGAAATTCTCGAAATACGCGCGGCCGTCGTGCTGCCGGAGAAAATTCGCTGATGGCGACTACGGCAATATGGGATGTGCGCAAGCGGCTTGACCATGTATTAACCTATGCGGAAAACCCTGAAAAAACGTGGAATCCGAAATGGGGCAATGAACAGATTAAGAGCATGGAGGATGTAATGGAGTATGCCATGCGACAAGCGCAAGAGCGCGGGCTTGCGGATGTCCTGAATTATGCTACAGAAGATTTTAAGACAGAGGAGAAATTTTTTGTAACGGGGCTAAACTGTGCAAAGGAAACGGCACGGTGGGATATGGAGCTTACCAAGCGTCAATGGCATAAGGAGGGAGGAATTATTGCTTTTCATGGCTACCAAAGCTTTGCAAAAGACGAAGTAACACCTGAGCTTGCGCACAGGATCGGCGTGGAGCTTGCAAAGCGACTTTGGGGAGAACGGTTTGAAGTCATTGTATCTACACACCTGAATACCAAGTGCCTGCATAACCATTTTGTTATAAATTCGGTTTCGTTCCAAGATGGCAAACGGTATTACGACAATAAAAAAAACTATGCGCTGATGCAACGCATTTCGGATGAACTGTGCCGCGCACATTCGTTATCCGTTATCACAGAGAAAAAAGGGCGCAGAAAACACTATGCGCAGTGGCAGGCAGAAAACGAAGGTAAGCCGACATGGAGAAGTGCTATTCGCGACGATGTGGACAAGGCAGTAATGCAGGTGATGAGTTTCCCCGCATTTTTACGCGCGCTAAAGGATATGGGCTATGAGGTCAAAACAAACGTAAAGTATATCGCAATACGTCCGCCCCAAAAAGAGCGGTTTATTAGGTTAAGGAGCATGGGAGAGCAGTATACAGAGGACGCGATCCGCGCGCGCATATTACGTCAAAATGTGCCTCAATTTGCAGAGCAGCCTAAGCGTCCGGCGCAAGCGCGATATAATGGTACGTTCATACTCTCGCGGCGCATCACATGGAAAGGTTTACGCGCCCTGTATTATTACTATCTCCACAAACTGCGTCAAACGACTCAAACGAAGTATGCCCCGTATCTTTTGCGGGAGGATCTGCGGTATTTGGACACAATATCCAAACAAGCGAAGTTTTTGAACAAATACGGAATAGATACGGCGGCAGCATTGAATGAGCGAAAAGCTGTGGTGCAGATGCAAATTTGTTCTCTTGTGTCGAAGAGGACACAGCTTAAAAACGAGCAGCGACGAAGGGAGATACCGGCGACGCGAAAGGAGGAAATATCTAAGCAGCTCAAAGAGCTCAGCACACAGGTTACATCATTTAGGAGGGAGGGAAAATTATGTGAAGATATTTTAGCGCGTTCAGTGAAGCTGAGCGAAAAGGTGAAGCAGTTACGCAATGAACAGGAAAGTGAGGTGAAAAAGAATGAACCATTCAGGAGACGCGGCGGATCAGATCGTCAACATGACGGTGCACGGCGTTGAGGTGGCGGCGAATATGGCGGGCAAAGCGGCGTTGACGCTCGCGACGTTTCTGATTGCCGCAATCAAAAGCCAAAAGCGTTCCAAAGGCAGAACACGTATGATGGCGTTTAACGGAAAGCCTACAAAGGTCTTTGTCATCAAGAGCGCAGATATGAAAATCTTTGCGGAGGAGGCGCGTAAATATGGTGTGTTGTTTGCGGCGGTGGTCAACAAAAAACAACCGGACGGATTGATTGACGTGGTGGTGAACGCAAACGATGCGGCAAAGGTACAACGTATTTCAGAGCGGTTTGCATTATCTACGGTTGATGTGGAAAAAATTCGCAAGGATATTGAACAGAAGCGGCAGAAAAAACAGGAGGTTTCTGAACAGGAGCGCGTTGCGCCGGAAGCTCAAGGACATACTATAGAAGACAATATGTTGGACGAAATGCTTGGTGAACAGCTACAACAAAAGCAGCCAATAGAGGTCGAAAAAGAAAACCCTACGACGGCGGGGACGGCAAAATCAAATCCGTCCGCGCCTATC
>JAVXIJ010000185.1:0-2469 GCA_036648415.1 Christensenella sp. | reverse complement strand
CGCCCTTAAAGACCAAGACCTCGGGGCTCTGCCCCCACCCCCGCAAGGGAGCATGCTCCCTTGACCCGAAATGCTCCGCATTTCTACTGAAAAATATATGAATTATATGTCCTTTGTAGGGGCGGATACCATCCGCCCGTCTAACCTTGCCGCAATCACCGCCACTCCCGCTGTCCACACGACCATCCGCCCGCCGCCCCTTATTGCCCTTGCCCTTTCAAATACACAATAAGCACCGAAATATCCGCCGGCGAAACTCCGGAAATACGCGACGCTTGCCCCACATTTTGCGGTCGAACCTCCTGTAACTTTACCCGCGCCTCCAGCCGTAACCCGCTTATTTTCCCATAATCAATATCCGCGGGAAGCCGCTTCTTCTCAAGCCCCGCCGCCGCCGCCACCTGCCGCTTTTGCTTTTCTATATATCCCGCATATTTTATATTCGTTTCAATTTGCAGCGTCACATCGTCCTCACACCCGAGTATTTCCCCGTCCACCCTTGCAAGATCATGATAGCCGACCCCCGGGCGCGCCAGCATCTCCGCCAGCTTCATGCCGCACTGCGGCGCATCCATTCCCTTTTCCGCAAAAAACGAATCCACGGTTTCTTTATGCACGGTGACCGACCGCAACCGATTTGTTTCACGTGAAACATTTTCTTGCTTATACATATATCGGTCATACCGCGCATCGCTCACAAGCCCAACGTCACGCCCAATTTGCGTAAGCCGTGTGTCTGCATTATCCTGCCGCAGCAACAGCCTATATTCCGCACGCGCCGTCATCATGCGGTACGGCTCGCGAGTGCCCTTTGTCACCAAATCGTCTATCAACACTCCCGCATATGCCTCATCTCTGCCCAAAATCACAGGTTCTTCGCCATCTATGCCGCGGCACGCATTTATGCCCGCAATAATCCCCTGCACGCCCGCTTCTTCATAGCCCGACGTTCCGTTTATCTGCCCCGCCGTGAAAAGTCCGCGCACATCCTTGGTTTCAAGCGAGGGCATAAGCCGCATTGGGTCTATTAAATCATACTCTATTGCATATGCCGGCCGCACAAAATGCACATTGGAAAGCCCCTCAATAGTGCGATACAGCGCCACTTGCACCTCTACCGGCAAGCTCGAGGACATCCCCTGAACATAAATTTCGTTAGTCGCAAGCCCCTCCGGCTCCAAAAACAGTTGGTGGCGTTCCTTATTCGGAAACTTCACAATCTTGTCTTCGATAGACGGACAATATCGCGGTCCTATCCCCTCGATCATACCGCTGTAAAGCGGGCTTCTATGGATATTATCGCGTATAACTTGATGCGTTTTTTCGTTCGTATATGTAAGGAAACACGGTACCTGCTCCCTCTTGATTTTTCCGCTCATGAACGAAAAAGGTATGATGTTTTCATCGCCGTACTGCGGCACGGTTTTGCTGAAATCTATGCTGCGCGCGTCCACTCTCGCAGGTGTGCCCGTTTTAAAACGCTGCAACGAAAATCCAAGCTTTGTAAGACTGTCGCTCAAATAATTCGCCGGGAAAAGTCCGCTCGGTCCGGCATTTTTAGTGTACTCGCCCACAATGACCTTGCCTTTTAAATACACACCCGTCGCAAGTATAACCGCCCGTGACGTATACCGCGCGCCCATCGCGCCCAAAACGCCCGTAACGCCGCCGTCGTCCGTCAATATTTCCGTCGCTTCATCCTGCACCAAGCTTAAATTGTCCGTGTTCTCCAGCACCTGCTTCATATATGTCTGATACTGCTTTTTATCCTGCTGTGCCCTCAACGAATGCACCGCCGGGCCTTTTTTGGTGTTCAGCATTTTTATCTGAATAAATGTTGCATCCGCCGCAAGCCCCATTTGTCCGCCCAGCGCATCAATTTCACGCACAAGATGCCCCTTTGCCGTACCGCCGATTGCAGGGTTACACGCCATAAGCGCAATTCCGTCCATGTTCAACGTCATAAGCAAGGTCTTTTTGTTCAGCCGCGCGCACGCCAACGCCGCTTCCACTCCCGCGTGCCCCGCCCCCACAACAATTATATCGTATGCTCCGCCTAAATATTCCGTCATTTGTTCTCCTTATTATTATCTGCATTACCGCTTTTAAAAAGCCTAAGGTCTTGCGGGCGTCTATCCGCCCGCATAAGTTTGCTCGTCATCACCGTCTGTGACAGTGCCCGCAATAGCATTCGTTATTTTTTTTACCGCACTTTTTGTATCAGCACTGTAGGGGCGCTTATCCACCCGCATAAGTCTGCTTGTCATCACCGTCTGTGCCAGTGCCCGCAATAACATTTGTTTGTTTTTTTAACGTACTTTTTGTATCAGCACTGTAGGGGCGGATATTATCCGCCCGCATAAGTTTGCTCGTCATCACCGTCTGTGATAGCGCCCGCAATAACGATTGTTTACCTTTTTAACGTACTTTTTGTACCGCCAAAAAGTACCAAAAAGCTCCGGCGCTACA
>JAVXIJ010000184.1:0-2475 GCA_036648415.1 Christensenella sp. | reverse complement strand
TAAGAGAGGAATTATATGCCTAAGAAAATTGAGGATGTAACGCAAAAGATTATTACGGCGGCACTTGAGATTTATCATCAAGAGGGCTATGACAGCCTTTCTATGCGCAGAATTGCGGAGATAAGCGGACTTTCTGTCGGAACGGTGTACACACATTTTGAGGATAAGGAAGCGCTGATGGCGCAGGTTTTGGCGGGCGAAATCGAACAGATTATGAACGACTTTATGCGCAATGTGTTTGGAAAAGAGCCTAAGGAAGCGCTTTACGGAGCGATTTATTGCTTTATTGCGCGCATGGTGGAAACGCCGCAGGATGTGATAAATCAAGTTGTGAACTTTGAATCGGATAAAGAATATATCGAGCGCACGTTGTTCGGTATACGCAAACAGGTGCAGGAGCTTTTGATAGAGCTTATTACTCGCGTGTTTGCAGAGTGTAAAAATCCTTTGACGCGTGAAGAAGCAAGCGTGCTTTCGGAAATTTTGTTCAGTATGTTAAATGCAATATCTCTTTACGGAAAAGGGGATACACAGTGCAGGTCAAACATTGTGTATGACATGTTTATAGCGTATGCCGAAAAGGACAAGGGCAAAAAGGCGAAAAGGCAAAAAGCGCAAAAATCAAAGTAAAGTGCAGTGACACCAATAAGCCGGACTTGACAGCGCAGCAGTAAATCTGTTGCGCTGTTTTTATGTAACGCTGTATTTTGCCATAAAAATACCGACCTCCTGCAGTTAGCTTTTAGGGCTGACTTTTGGGGGTCGGTACATTTTTTATGTTAAGAAGTTTTAAATTGTTATTGCTTGCGAGCAAGCTTTCCGGAGCAAGCTTGTGCGAAGAGCGCAATTCCGCCGATAATCAGGTAAATTGCGAAAATCCATTCTATTGTGAACCATCCGACGATGGGCGCACATATGATGAAAATACCGAGAAGTATGTTCAATATACCGCTTGCAAGCACCCAGCCGGCACCGGGCTCACCGGATTTTTTGAATACACCGTATGAAGAAACTTGTGTAATGCCGTCAAACAACGCGAAAAACCCTATGATGAATGAGAACGTGGACAGCATATTTACCTGCCCTAATTGTCCCACCAAAGCTTCCACGAGTACCATTATGCCGAGCAATGTAAATATTATGCCGTTTGCAATAGTCCAGCCGTTACGAATATCGGCGGGCGTGCGCGCAAAGGCGATGATTTCATAAATGCCATAGATGATGAAGCCTACGGTTACAAAATAAGCGATGCCAAGCCCCCATATTAACGGATTTACAAAAATCAGTATGCCGATCACCATCATACAAACAGCGATGATGATGCCCGCGGTTTTATTCCCGCCTGTTGCTTTTTTAGCAAGGCTGTTGATGTTCATTCTTGACTTAGGCTTTTCTTGATCATTCTGTGTATCTTTTGTTTCTTCACTCATAATCATTTCTCCTTTTAATATTTCGCAGCATATCATATGCCATATATTGCTAAGTATACAACATTAAAGAATACTTGTCTATGGTAAAAAGCGGCGTGCAGCCTAATGATTACGCATCATACAGGAGAAATTTATTGCTCGACAACACTGCCGTCGGTGTCTATGATGACTATGTTCCACGGAATCATTTTTCCGCAATTTTTGAGCGCTGTGACCGCCGCATCCGCAAGACCGCCGCAGCAGGGCACGGACATACGCACTACCGTAACGCTTTTTATATTGTTGTTTTTTAAAATTTCAGTTAGTTTTTCGGAATAATCGGTGTCATCTAATTTTGGACATCCAATCAGCGTTATTTTGCCGCGAATAAAATCATTGTGGAAGCTGCCATAGGCAAATGCCGTGCAGTCTGCGGCAATAAGCAGGTGCGCACCGTCAAAATAAGGGGCGCGCGCGGGCACGAGCCGTAGCTGTACCGGCCATTGCGAAAGCGCGGAATGGGCGGACACAGGGGCGGTGTGCGCATGATGAATGCGTTTTGACTGTGTGCCGGGGCATCCGCATGGCAACGGAGATTGAGGCGCCTCAATATTTTCCTTTACAGCCTCTGCGTCAAACGCCGCTGCCTCGCGCTCTTCAAAGCTTATTGCGTCTGTCGGGCATACCGGAAGACAATTTCCGAGCCCGTCGCAATAATCGTCGCGCAAGAGCTTTGCTTTGCCGTTTACCATGCCTATTGCGCCCTCTTGGCACGCTGCGGCACACGCTCCGCAGCCGTTGCACTTTTCTTCATCTATTGTGATTATTTTTCTTTTCATTTCATTGTAATTCCTCTCTTAAGCAAAATTTAATAACAAATATATATAAACATAAAATATTAAATTTAAGCATTGCGGAAATATTTTTAAACAAAAAGCACGACAAATGCCGCGCCTTTTGTTGTGCAGTGTATAGTGTGTGCATTATTTATGGCATTCGTCCGCGTGCTCGTGTGCACAGCATACGGTGTCATCCGAAACGAGCGCTCCGTCAAGGAAAGCTTGCG
>JAVXIJ010000183.1:0-2514 GCA_036648415.1 Christensenella sp. | reverse complement strand
TCAAGGGAGCTTGCTCCCTTGCGGGGTTTGGGGCAGCGCCCCGAGGTTTTGACCTGTAAGGGCGGCGCAGATAAGATTTAATAAAAGCGCAGATAATTAAAATGAGGAGAAACAGATATGGAAAAACGTATGACGGTAATCCTTGCGGCGGGCGAGGGAACACGTATGAAATCAAAAACACCAAAGGTGCTGCACAAGGCGGCGGGGCTTAGCTTGCTTGAATGGGTGGTGAGCGCGGCGCGCGGTGCGGACATGGGAAAGTGTATAGTTGTATGCGGCAAGGGCGGGGAAGAGGTTAAAAAGCAGTGCGGTGATGAGCTTTTTTATGTTGAGCAGAGCGAGCGCAAGGGAAGCGGGCACGCGGTAATGTGCGCGATGAGTGAGCTTGAGGGATTTTCGGGGTACACGCTGATAATTGCGGGCGATATGCCGCTGCTGCGCGCAGAAACGGTAAATAACCTTGTTAATACTGCAGAAAACGGAGATTATGCCTGCTTGCTGCTTTCGGCGAGGTTAGATAATCCTTTTGGCTACGGAAGAATTGTGAGGGCGGAGAGCGGTTATGTGACGGCGATTGCGGAGGAGCGTGACGCGACCGACGAGCAGCGCGAAATCAACGAGGTAAATGCTTCATGCTATTGCGTGAAAAACAGCGTGCTTTTGCAATGCCTCAAAAAAATACAACCGAAAAATGCGCAGGGTGAATATTACCTGACAGACATTGTAGAAATAATTAACCGTGAAAAAATGGGCACGGTAGGAGCATATGCGGCAGAGGACGCGCGCGAATGTATGGGCGTGAATGACAGAGCACAGCTTGCGCAGGTGAGTGAAATTTTGCGCGAGCGCATTCTTGAGGAGCACATGAAAAACGGTGTAACGCTGATAGATCCGCGTAATACGTACATAGATAAAGGGTGTATTATAGGAAATGATACAGTGATTTATCCTAATGTTACGCTCGAGGGAAACACGAAAATCGGTGCGGAGGTTACGCTTTACCCCGGCTCGCGAATTGCGGACAGCATTATCGGTGACGGCACGGATGTGCAAAATTCGGTGATACTAAATGCGGAAATCGGAGAGCATACAACGGTGGGGCCAAATGCGTATATTCGTCCGGATTCGCACATCGGCAGCCATTGCCGCATAGGGGATTTTGTGGAAATCAAAAATTCTACAATCGGTGACGGCACAAAGGTTTCACATTTGACATATATCGGGGATTCGGATTTCGGCGGCGGAATAAACGTCGGCTGCGGCGTGGTGGTGGTGAATTATGACGGTAAAAGCAAGTTCCGCAGCACGGTGGGGGATGATGCGTTTATCGGCTGCAACACAAATTTGATTTCTCCTGTGAATGTGGGAGCGGGGGTGTATATTGCCGCAGGCTCGACTATTACAGAGGATATTCCGACGGACGCTTTTGCGATTGCGCGGTGTCGGCAGACGGTTAAGACGGATTGGAAAGACAAGAGAAAATAGTGCTGAGGGCAAGCAAGGTCAAGGGCAAAATGCAGGTGAGCCGCAGTGCGGCATATTGGCAGAGTATGTTTTGAAAATATATAAACGGAGTGCATATGTATTTTATAGCAGGGCTGGGGAATCCCGGATTAAAATATAAAAATACGCGGCATAATGCGGGCTTTGGGGCGTTAGATATTTTGGCAAAACGCCATGATATAAAGCTTAAGGCGACGAAATTTGACGCGCACATAGGGCAGGGAGTTTTCGGCAATGAAAAAGTAGTGCTTATTCGTCCGACAACTTTCATGAATAACAGCGGTTATGCGGTAGACGGTATTTTAAATTATTACAATGCCGATATAAAACAGCTTATTGTGATGTATGATGATATTGATATACCGTTCGGAACGCTGCGTATTCGTGAAAAGGGCAGTGCGGGAACGCACAACGGTATGCGTTCAATTTTGAGTTATACCGGTTCGGGGGATTTTACGCGTATTCGCATGGGGCTGGGTAAACCGGAGCATAATTTAATCGGCCATGTGTTGGGAAAGTTTGAAAAGGAAAAACGGGATGAAGCGCAAGAGATGTTTGAGCGCGCGGCAGACGCGTGCGAGTGTATTGTGACGGACGGTGTGCAGGCGGCGCAGATAAGATTTAACAAAAACAAAGATGATTAAAACAAGCGGTTTGGTTTTGTGAGTGTGTAGATAGCGGGGATATAGTACAAGGTTAAGGGCACGGGCGGATAATATCCGCCCCTACAGAGAATGTATAATTCATATATTTTTTAGTGGAAATGCGGAGCATTTCGGGGTTTGGGGAGCTTGCTCCCCAATAGGTTTTAGGGCAAAGCCCTAAGGTCTTAGTGGGGGGCAGCGCCCCGAGGTCTTGACCTATAAGGGCGGCGGGCGGATAATATCCGCCCCTACAAAGGGCGGAGGTTTGTAAGCAGAGGATAAAAGGGCGGCGGGCGTCGCGCTCCAACAGAGAATGTATAACTCATATATTTTTTAGTGGAAATGCGGAGCATTTCGGGGTTTGGGG
>JAVXIJ010000182.1:0-2557 GCA_036648415.1 Christensenella sp. | reverse complement strand
ATGTCCACCCTGTCCTCAAAATAGGCCTCAACAAGCGTGATACGGCGAACCGCAAGCGCGACCGCCCTGTCAATAAGTTCAAAATAAACATCATAATCATACAGCCCCGCATAAGTTTCAATAGGCTGATACAGCATTGTGCTGTACCTCAGCGGCGAAATAAGATTTAACAATTCAAGCTTGCGCAAATCCTTTTTCGTCGGCTGCGAAACTATACTGTTATAGTATTCATAATAATGCGCCGCCGTACTGTACGGCTTTGTGACGGGTCTAAGCCCCGGAAACATATAGTACATATGCGTATAATATTCATCAATCTCATCCGTTTGCACTATCATATCATGCGCGAATGCCCGCTTATCAAACGCATACGCATCCACGCCGTTTTTCTTTGCATATAAAATATCAATCGCACATTCAAGCGTATTATGTGTAGACATTGGCTTTGTTTCCTTGTTAATGTGCGCATGGAGCAGCATATCAAGGCAATAATGCGTTATATAGCCATAAAAGTAGCTTTTGAGCGTATCATTGCCGTTTTTCTTTATATATTCCGCGCTTTCACAAAAAAACCGCTGCGGGCGAGTATAATGAATCGACCATCCGAGCATTTTCATCTTAACGCCGCACAAAAAAAAAAAAAACATATACAACAATAAAATGTCACCGCCCAGCGAACCAGAGTAGTACGCCCTCATGTTCTCCTCAATAATACGCGTTGCAGAAGCGTCTGTGAGCGCTTTTTTAATATTGTCCGCGGCGATTTTGTGCGTCAAGGTTGTCGGCATACTAACCCTCCATCATTTCAGTGCGAGGGGTATGCAAAAAACATCCTGCTTCATGCGCCTCTAATATACCGATACTCTGCATAAATGCTTCCATTATTGTAGGGCCGATAAACACAAAACCATAGCGTTTAAGCGAAATCAACAGTGCCTGTGGTTTTTTGAACGAATAGATATACTGAAAAAAGCTTCCATGTTCTTCTATTACGCGCAACGCCGCGCGCGCGTTTTCCCTCACAGCGAATATCTTTTTGCGATTACGGATTATTTGCTCACACGACATGAGCGACTCCAAATATTCGTCTGTAAGCTTTGCGCATTGCTCAATATTAAAATCACTGAACGCACTGCGAAATGCTTCACGTTTTACAAGCACCGTACGCCATGAAAGCCCCGCTTGGAAGCTCTCTAAGCACAATTTTTCAAACAGCGACGTATCGCTTGTTTTAAGCCTGCCATATTCATTATCGTGGTAATCTTTAAGCAGTGCGTCCACGACCCAGCCGCACCTTTTTTTACTTATTTGTTTTTCCATAGAACATATAGTAACACATTTTTGCTTAATTATGGTAGAATTATAATTGAATTTACACAAAATTTAAAAAAAGGTGCAATTATGAAAGAATATTGGAGCGAAAAAGCGAAAAAGCTCAGCCCTTACACGGCAGGCGAGCAGCCAAAAGAAAAGCTCATCAAGCTCAACACCAACGAAAACGCGTATCCGCAAAGCCCTGACGTTGCGCAGGCGGTTGCGCAGGCGGTGCAAAATCTGCGGCTATATCCCGACCCGAACACGGAAGCGCTCGCCGAGGAAATCGCGCGGTATCATAATGTGAAACCAAGCGAGGTTTTTTGCGCTAATGGTTCGGACGAGGCACTTGCTATGTGCTTTGCCGCTTTTTTTGCAGGAAATGACACCGCAAACAGCGGCGGATGGTTTCCGAGCACACAAAGCGGGCATGGTATAAAAACTCTTGATGTGACTTACAGTTTTTATCCTGTATGGGCAAATTTCTTTGATGTGCCTCTTGAAATTATTCCGCTGCATGACGATTATTCTGTTAATATTCAGCGTATGTGCAACAGCGGCGGCGTTATACTTGCAAATCCAAATGCCCCCACGGGCATAAATATTCCGCTAATGGATATTATGGAAATAATCGAAAAAACAAAGGGCGTGGCAGTAATTGATGAAGCATACGCCGCATTTTCGGGTTCAAGCGCCATTCCGCTTGTAGCCACCCACAAAAACCTTGCGGTTGTGCGCACGCTTTCCAAATCACACAGCCTTGCGGGGCTGCGTGTAGGGTATGTGATTGCGCAGGAAAACCTTATTAACGCGCTTAAAACAGTGAAAGACAGCTTTAACTCGTACACTGTGGACGCACTTGCACAAGCAGGAGCGATTGCCGCGCTGCGTGACGAGGCTTATTATGAGGAAACGACGCGCAAAATTGTGGACACGCGCGTATACACTGTGGGTGAGCTATGGAAAATGGGTATTACCTGCCTTCCGTCCTCCGCCAATTTCATATTTGCGCGCATAAATACGCGTCCCGCAAAAAGCGTTATGGCAGCGCTGCGCGAAAAGGGTATACTCGTGCGGTGGTTTGACGGCGAACGCACACAAGATTTTTTGCGTATCACCATCGGCACACGCGAGGACATGGACGCATTTTTGACGGCAATGAGGGAATTACAAATATAGGGGTGGGAAAACAGCAAATGAATATAGGAATCGTTGGGTTAGGGCTTATCGGCGGCTCACTTGC
>JAVXIJ010000181.1:0-2582 GCA_036648415.1 Christensenella sp. | reverse complement strand
AAATGCGGCTCTTTTTTTATTTTACAATACATCAATAATTAGTAATCTACCCTTACAGAATATTCAAAATAGCTTCCTTACTTCCCACCACACCGATTGTAAAATCAAAATCTTTTGTTTCACCCGGCTTCAGCATGTTCAGCTGTCCACGTTCACGCGCTTTATCACGGCCTTCAGGATAGTTGTTTGACGGTTCAAGCCCTACAACATAATCGCCCTCACCCATCATTTTCCATTCACCGAAATGCGTAAATTGTTCACGATTAAATTTCACATATCCGCCCAATCCAAGCTTTTCGTTAAAAAGACAAGCATAGCTGTCATCGTCTTTAACTTTAGGAATATCATGATAAAACACTTGCTCATTGTAACCATGTATTGGCTTTTCAAATTTCATAAAGCGCTCAATTCCCTGCTCTCCTTCCGCATCGCGCGCGCGTACTTTTGTGCCGTCCGGCTCATAAAGCACTGCGTCCTCACTTACAATAGGATAACCGAAATTACAATGATAAAGCAGCATGAAAGGTTTTTCATCATGTCCGCAATTTTCCACATGGTCATGTATATGCACACACGCTTCACCCATTTTCACAGTCATCTCACGCGTTAGCACCATGTTTTCTCCAAACACAGAACTTTCCGCCATCTTTCCGCGAATGCGAATAATGTAATCATCACCTTCCCATTCCTTGCTGACAGCTACATCATATGCAGGAGTATTACTTATTCTGCCATGAAGTCCAAGCTCCTGCCCCTCATCTGTACACGGTGCGCCCATATAAGTAAGACCACACGTTGTCATAAGTCCTGCAAAAAATCCGCGAAAAAAATTAAGACCATCCTTTTCAAAATATGCCGGACTTACCACACCCGATTTACCAATATATGCAACAGGTATTCCTTTATAGTCTGCCCACGCAATATCCATCCCGCGCGACGGCAATATTGAAAACGAAAAACCGCCACCGGTTTTTACATCAATAACACGCACTCCGTCCGATTTTCCCGCACTTAATACGCCTTCACGCGCATCGGCAATTTGTGACATATCACCTACACGCTTTGTCAATTCTTCTTTTGTTACTCTTTTACCAAACAGCTCCATTTTTCGCTCTCCTCTGCTTATCTTTTTATAGCCCTCTGTTATTAAAGCGCCATTAACATATCGCCTATATCAGACAAGCTATCTGACGCTTTATGGTATACTTTCATCATTTTATCATAATATTCCATATTTTCCGGTATTGGCGCAACATTTTCTTCTATGGTATGCAGCGCATCAATTTTATCAAAATCAGACCAAATTCCTGTGCCCACAGCCGCACACGCCGCCGCGCCTAATGCTGCCGCTTGTTCATCAATATTAGATTTTAAAACGTGTACTTTGTACACATCCGCATAAATCTGCCGCCACAAAGCACTCTTACTGCCGCCACCCACAAGCAGCATTTCATCGCTGATATTTGTCATCGTCCTAAGTTGATCAAGGCACGCACGGAGCCCCATTGAAATCCCCTCCATAGACGCGCGAATAACATCCGCACGCGTATGAATAAGGTCAAGACCCATAAAAGAGCCGCGCAAATCATAGCTTTTATCCATAGGCATACCGCCGCCGAGGCTTGGATTAAAAAGCAATTTGTTAGCACCTACCGGTGACTTTGCAGCCTCTTTCGTCATTAGGTCGTATGGATCCCCACCCGTTTTTGCCGCTTCATCAATAAACTCTCTGCATAGCTGATCGCGCATCCATCGGAAACACGTTCCACCGGCCGTCAGGCACAGTGCAGATGCAAAATATCCCGGAACTACGTGCGTAAACACATACGGACGCGCAGTTGCTTCCAGCAATGGTTTCTTTGACGAAACCGCAATCCATGAAGAAGAACCGAGCGAATTATAGACGCGTCCTTCTTTAAATGCCTTTGCTCCGAGTGCCATACATGAATTATCTACGCCACCCGCAACGACCGCTACATTTGTTGTAAGACCCATTGCCTCTGCTGCATCCTTTGAAATATTACCGATAACATCTGTTGATGCCACGACCTCCGGAAAGATTTCAGCCGGAAGCCCCATTGCACTTATAAGTTCCGGTGAATACGCCCATTTTTCAAGATCCCATACACCACTGCCTGATGCATATGATGGATCCGTGCACAATCTGCCGGTTAGCTTATAATTCACATAATCCTTAGTTCCGATTACTTTACCGATTTTACTATACACATCCGGCTCATTATCCTTATACCACAAAACTTTAAATGCCGAATAAAATGCAGGTGTAAAACCATTACCTGTTGTCATATACCATTTTTCTTCACTGTAATTCTCAAACACATTTGCAACCTGCTTCACAGCACGTCCATCCGACCAAATCGGAGTGCTTTCTTTTAGTAATGTACCATCACGCCCTATAGGTACCGCGCCAAGACTATGCCCTGATATACCACAGCACGTAATATCATTTTTATCCACATTTGCTTTTTCCAAAAGAAGACGTGTACTTTTAACAATCGCATCCCACCAGTCTTCAGGCTTTTGCTCATGCCAACCATGCGCCGGATAGGTCGTATTATATG
>JAVXIJ010000180.1:886-2585 GCA_036648415.1 Christensenella sp. | reverse complement strand
TACAAAGGCGGGGGGCACGGGCGTCTATCCGCCCCTACAAAGGCGGGGTATCGTCGCGCAGCATGCAGCTTTTACCATAAATTTTCAATCAAAAAGCTGTAGGGCGGAGCCCTAAGGTCTTGACCTATAAGGGCGCGGGCGGATGGTATCCGCCCCTACAAGGGCGGCGGGCAGAGCCCTAAGGTCTTGGGGTCTAAGGTCTGCGGGCGTTCGCCCATACAAATGCGTGGGACGGCAAAAAAACAGACTGCTTTGGTTTTTAAACCAAAGCAGCCCGTTTTTTGTTTTTCTTATTCGCCGAAGCTGTTTTCGACCAACTCTGCCAAAGCTTCCACAGATTCTTTTTCATCTCCGCCGTTTGCGAACACATAAATGGATTCGCCTTTTTTGACACCAAGGGACAAAAGCCCCATGATACTTTTGGCATTGATTTTTTTGTTGGAAAATTCGATTAGGATCTGTGAATCGAATTGGTTGGCAACCTGCACGAAGCTTGCCGCCGCCTTTGCCTTTAAGCCATCATTGTTTTTAATTATGAGTTCTTTGTAAATCATTTTCAAATCCTCCCTTTTTTGCCTACAGTTGTGGTATTTCAGTCTATATTCTGCGCGAGTGAATTGAGCTTGCGCAGACGATGATTCATACCCGATTTTGTTGTGCCGTTAAGCTCACATAATTCACTGAGAGTTGCCTCAGGATTAGCTAACCGCAGCTCGGCTGTTTCACGCAGAGTATCGCTTAAATTTTCAAGACCTATTATGCGTTCTAATTTATGTATATTCATAATCTGCGTGATTGCAGCATTTACGGTCTTGTTGATATTTGCCGTTTCACAATTTACGGCACGATTCACATTGTTGCGCATTTCTTTTAATACGCGCACATTTTCAAAGTTTAGGATAGAAGAATATGCACCTATCATCGCAAGAAGGGTGGCTATTCCGTCACCTTCATTTAAGTATACCACAAAATTTTGTTTGCGGTGAATTATTTTTGCGTGAATTTCATTTTTTTGGAGCAGAATAAGCAGTACATTGGAAAACGCCTCCGAATTTGTTACGAATTCAGCATGATAATTCTTTTTGGGGTTGGATACGCTGCCACCGCCCAAAAACGCGCCGCGCAGTATTGCCGTCTTACAGCAGTCTTGCTCGAGCATTTCGCGCGGGGGAACGGCATCTGTGAGCAGATTGCCCTCAAACCCTAAAACGCTGAGCAAAAGCGGAGCATTGTCTACAACTATTGTATAGCTGTGCTTTTTCCTAAGCAGATTATCCTTTATTTCCACACCGGCATCCAGCTTCAATATGTGCGTCAGAATATCAAAAATACGCTTGGCAACCGTCATATTTTCGGTGTTGTATTTTATATGCACGCCGCTTGAATTGATACTTAGATTGCCGCAGATAAGGGTTATGGATGTAAGCTCGGCAATGATACAGCAATCGCGTTTTTCATGGACGGTGCATATTTCATCTTTTGCGGCTTGTGAAAACGACATATGCCCTCCGATTCAGCAGTTTTTTTCTAAAGTAAGGTCGCGGTGCTCAAGTGTAACCCGCATATCATTTTCTAAAAGACGTTTGTAGAGCTCTTCCGACATTACAACACTGCGGTGCATACCGCCCGTGCAGCCTATGCCGATTACAAGCTGGTTTTTATCTTCGCTTACAAAACAAGGGGCAAGCGTGCACACCAT
>JAVXIJ010000180.1:0-876 GCA_036648415.1 Christensenella sp. | reverse complement strand
CAAGAAAAATTGCGTTTGCGGAAATGCGAGTACAAAATCACGCACATCCGTATCAAGCCCTGAATGCTTGCGCATACCCTCCACATAAAATGGATTTTCGATAAAACGCATATCAAAAACCATGTCTGCGTCAAGCGGTATGCCGCGTTTGTAGCCAAAGGAAATAATGGAAATCAGAAGACGGCGGTTGTCGCTTGTTTCGGAATACATCATATCAATCATCTTGCGCAGCTTCATTACATTATAAGAAGAGGTATCTACAACATGGTTCGCCATATCCTTTAAAAGCTGAAGCTTGCGGCGTTCCATATGGATGCCGGAAAGGATTTCGCCGCTGCCGGAAATCGGATGACTGCGGCGCACCTCTTTAAAGCGCTTTACGAGCACCGCGTCGGAAGCGTCTAAAAACAGTATATCGAGGTCAAGCTTCATGGCTTTAAGCTCATCTATTGTGTCATAAATCGCGTCAAAAAAATCACCCATGCGCGCGTCTACCGCGACGGCGACCTTGTCGCGTATGTGCGTGCTTTGCATACACAGCTGCGCAAACTGGGGGATAAGCTCCGGCATAAGGTTATCCACACAGTAATAGCCGAGGTCTTCAAGGCGCTTTAGCGCGGAAGATCTGCCGGCACCGGATAAACCTGTTATTATTGTAAATTTCATGTCCTTACCTCCTACGCGCACACAGTATGGGCTTTTACGCGCACACAGCATGGGCTATTTTGACGCTTCCGTAATCATTCGGTTCGTCGGAGTATGTCTTGATACGCCTACCTCACCTCAGAATACGTCATCGCCAAACTATCTTTATACTGTGCACGCTTTCGCGCGCACCTTGTAGTATATGCACGCTTTCACGCGCACTTTTATGTA
>JAVXIJ010000179.1:0-2615 GCA_036648415.1 Christensenella sp. | reverse complement strand
TAATTTGAATATATCACATTTTTGCCGTAAAAAAAAGCGGAAAATGATATTTATGTGGGTGCGCGGCGGCGGTGAAATAAATAATGTTGACAGCGCAAAATGTGTAGCATATAATGAATCTAATAGAAATAAATCCGTAGAGCGGAAGTAAGTAGCTGTTGAAACGGTGTTTAAGAGAGCGGGCGGTTGGTGCGAAGCCCGTACACACGCCGATGGTGAATGGATCCGTGAGGAGCAGGTGGAACTAACAGTATACCTCGCCGCAGTCCTGCGTTATGGGAAAGGATATAAGCGCGTAAGCGCCGTATCTGTAATGAGCGAATCAATGTGATTCGGAATTTGGGTGGTAACACGAAGCTTTTCGTCCCTTGCGGAGGAGGGCTTTTTTTATTTTTAAGAGAGCGTAAAAATACGGAGGAAAAATAGTATGGGTAAAGTGGGACGGTTTGGAGAACACGGCGGGCAGTATGTGCCTGAAATATTGATGGATGCGATAATGGAGCTTGAAGCGGCATATAATCATTACAAAAATGACCCTGAGTTTTGTGCGGAGCTGGCAGAGCTGTTGCGCGATTATGCGGGCAGACCGTCTTTGCTTTATTATGCGGAGCGCATGACGAATGACTTGGGCGGCGCGAAGGTTTATTTTAAACGCGAGGATTTAAACCACACCGGCTCACATAAAATAAATAATGTGTTGGGGCAGGTGCTGCTTGCGCAGAAAATGGGTAAAACGCGTGTTATTGCGGAAACGGGAGCAGGACAGCATGGTGTTGCGACTGCGACTGTCGCAGCGCTTTTCGGGATGAAATGTGAAATATTTATGGGTAAAGAGGATACAGAGCGTCAAGCGCTAAACGCATACCGCATGGAGCTTTTGGGCGCGAAGGTGCATTCCATTACAGAGGGCACGCAAACGCTGAAAGATGCGGTAAACGCGACTTTTCGGGAATGGACGATGCGCATTTCAGATACACATTATGTGCTTGGGTCGGTGATGGGTCCGCATCCGTTCCCCACAATTGTCCGCGATTTTCAAAGCGTTATCGGCAAGGAAGTACGAGCACAAATGCTGGAGCGCGAGGGTAGGCTCCCTGACGCGCTGGTGGCGTGCGTGGGCGGCGGAAGCAACGCGATGGGGTTGTTCTATGATTTCATTAAAGATGACAGCGTGAGGCTTATAGGCTGTGAAGCGGCGGGGCATGGCGTTGATACCGACAAAAATGCCGCGACGGTTGCAAATGGCACGTTGGGGATTTTTCATGGTATGAAATCATATTTTTGCCAAAATGAATATGGACAGATAGCGCCGGTATATTCTATTTCCGCAGGGCTTGATTACCCCGGAATCGGGCCTGAGCACGCGCATTTGCATGATACAGGTCGGGCGGAGTATGTGCCGGTGACAGATGAGGAAGCGGTCGAGGCGTTTGAATATCTTTCGCGTACAGAGGGGATTATTCCCGCCATTGAAAGTGCGCACGCGGTTGCATATGCGAAAAAGTTAGCGCCGACAATGAATAAAGACCAAATTATGGTTGTAAATTTGTCGGGTAGGGGAGATAAGGACGTTGCGGCAATCGCGCGGTATAGGGGGGTAGATCTTCATGACTAAAATAAATCAGAAATTAAAAAAAGCGTTTATACCGTTTTTAACAGCGGGCGACCCGTGTATGGAAATTACAGAGGAGCTTATTGTGGAAATGGCGGCGGCGGGCGCAGCCATGATAGAAATAGGTGTTCCGTTTTCGGATCCTGTAGCGGAGGGCGAAACGATTGCTCATGCGGATAAGCGTGCGCTTTTGGCGGGGACAACCGCAGACAGCATATTTGAAATGGTATCGAGGGTGCGCGCAAAGACGGATGTTCCGCTTGCGCTTTTGTCGTATGCAAATTCAATTTTCACATATGGCAGTGACCGTTTTGTGCGGAAATGCGCAGAGCTCGGAATTTCTGCGCTTATTGTGCAGGATTTGCCGTTTGAGGAAAAAGATGAGCTACAGCCATTTTGCACAAAGCATGGGGTGAACCTTGTTTCATTGATAGCGCCTACCGCAAAAGAACGCGTACAAAAAATTGCGCGCGGCGCAGAGGGATTTTTGTATTGTGTGCCGCCGATAGGCGCAGAGGGTGCACACACAGAGATTGCAGCGGATATGAAAAAAATGATAGCTGAAATTCGTGAGCAAAGCGATATTGCGTGCGTAGTGGGTCTTGCATACAGGACGCCCGAGCAGGCGGCGGAGGCGGTGCGGGAGGCGGACGGCGTTATTGCGGATGTTGCGGTGATGGAAATAGTGGCGGAGCATGGGCGTGGCTGTGTGCCGTATGTCGTGAAATATGTGCAAGAAATGATAGAGATGATAAGGGAAATTAAAAATTGAAATCGGACGCATAATGTAGGTTTAGCGGCAAAAGCATATATGATTTTAAATATGTGTTTTGTATAGGCGCTGTAGGGGCGCTTATCCGCCCGCGCAAGTTTGCTCACCATTACCGCTTTCATCATCCTCCCGCAGAAATGCGAAGCATTTCGGGGTTTGGGGAGCTTGCTCCCCAACGGGGTTTCGTCGCGCAGCATGCAGCTTTTACCAAAAATTTTCAATCAAAAAGCT
>JAVXIJ010000178.1:0-2627 GCA_036648415.1 Christensenella sp. | reverse complement strand
CGGCGCATTTTTACTTTTTCATTTTTTCTTCCTGCTCTGCGGAATAATCACAGAAGTTACCTTCCACCTTCCACAGGCGCTCAAGCTGATAAAACTCGCGTTCTTCTTTATGGAAAATATGCACAAGCACATCGCCGTAATCAATAACAATCCACCGCCCTGCGCGTTCGCCCTCGCTGCGCAGCGGGCTTACGCCGTCTTCATCGCGCAATTTGAACTGCACCTCATCTGCAAGCATCTGCACATGCGAAACATTCGGCGCGCTTGCCACCACAAAATAGTCTGAAATAATTGTCATGTCTGCCACGCGCATTATAACAATATCCTGCGCTTTTTTGTTGTCTAAAATCTCTGCAATTTTTTTTGCTCTTTCTGAAATTTCCATTAAATATCCTCCTCCGCAAACAATTTGCGATAATAGTTGTATGCCTTAACGCTGTCCATATCAATTAAACTCTTTCGTTCAATTATGTTTTCAAGCGACTCTCTGACGCCCATAAGCACTGCCTTATCAATATTTTCAAAGGCAAGTGCACGCACGCGCTCCACACCTTCAAAATCTCTGTTGGGCTCAATATAATCCGCCACATAAATGACTTTTTCCAGCATTGTCATGCCCGCTCTGCCCGTTGTGTGCCACGCAATTGCCGAAAGCACCTCCGTATCCATCACAAGTCCTTTATCCGCAAGCACCACTGCCGCAGTATGTCCGTGCAGCGTTTTTTCTGTAATGTACGGAAGATTATATTTTTTTGCAAGAGCGATATTATCCTTTTGCTTAGTATAATCGTGCAAAAGCCCCGCAAATCCCGCTTTATCCATATCCACACCGTATCGGCGCGCAAGCGCTATCGCCGTTTGTTCCACTCCTATGGAATGCTCGAATTTTTCACCTTTGACATTCTTCGCAAGCTCCGCCGCCACACCGTCACGGTTTGCGATATAATCCATTTGCAATGATATACTCCTCCACTCGGGCAGGCACAAGCCCGCCGATATTGCGTCCCTGCGCCACGCATTTTCTTATATATGACGAGCTTACAAAAAGCCCTGTGTATTCTGATAAAAACATCTGCGCACCATACTCGCATTTAAGTTTGGCGATTTCCGCCATCAGCTTTAACACATCATTATTTTGTCTGCGCACACATATAATCTTAGCAAGCTCAAACAAACGCTTGTATTCATACCATGTCAAAAGCTCAAAAACCGTGTCCGCACCGATTATAAAATAGTAATCCGTCTGCGGATTTTTCTCGCGCAGCGCGGCAATTGTGTCCGCCGTGTAAGAATAGCCCTCCCGCTTAACCTCTGTGTCTATAACCTCAATGCCCGAGCCCTCCGCGCAAAGCCGTGTCATTTGCAAACGTTTTTGCTTGGACGCTAAGCCATAATCCTTATGCGGCGGATTGCCGCACGGCATCATGCAAACCCTGTCAAGCACAAATTCGTCCTTCACGTGACGGCACATATCCACATGCCCGCTGTGCGGAGGATTAAAAGTCCCGCCCAATATTCCCACACGCTGCGGTCTTGAAAACAGCTGCACATCCTGTTTAATTATCTTACAAAAAGGCTGTTCCATATCTTATAGCTCTATCTTCTTTTTCTCTTTTGATTCCCTGTACAGCACAAATTTTCGCCCTATAACGGTAACGCCCTCCGCACCGAGCGCCTCGCACAGCGTATCACACGCAGCCCTTGCAGTAATGTCACTGTTTTGCTGCACCGTGCCTTTAATAAGCTCGCGCGCCAAAAGCGCGTCATCCGCCTGTTTTTTTAGGTTATCGGTGATTCCGTCTTTACCGATATGAAGTATCGTTTCCATTGTTTGCGCCATACCGCGCAGCTTTGCCCGTTGTTTACTTGTCAGCATATAAACCCCTTATTTTCAATAATATTGTCTTTACTATCCCAAAACTCAATTTCGCCGCACACTATTCCACAAAATCAAATTCTTCACCGTTAAGCCGCACAACGTCACCATCCTCAGCGCCCGCTTCAACAAGCCGCCTGATAACGCCCATATCCTTTAAAAGCTTATGGAAATGCCGCATAGAATCCACCTCTGCCGGATTGATACGCGCAAATATGTCCTCTATAAGTGACCCATTTGCCTCAAGCACGCCGTCTTCACCGCACCTAATCACCATTGTGCGCTCCGTGTCTTCGGTCTGCCACTTATCAATCATGCCCTCTTCGTGAATAACCTGCTCCTCAGGAAGCGTTTTTAACACCTCTGTCATTGCGCCGCACAAAACATCCACTCCCTTGTGCGTTGCCGCCGACGTCAAAAACACTTGCAGCTTAGGATATTTTTCACGAAAACGCTGTAAATTCTCTTCCGCCCCCGGTAAATCCGACTTGTTCGCAATAACAATTTCCGGCCGCTCGCCTAATTTTTCAGAATACTTACGCAGCTCTTCTCTGATTTTGGCGTAATCGTCAAGCGGGTCGCGCCCCTCACTGCCCGCAATATCGAGCACATGAGCAATCATACGCGTGCGCTCTATATGCCGCAAAAAAGCGTGCCCGAGCCCCGCGCCTGCCGACGCGCCCTCAATCAGCCCCGGAATATCAGCCAATATAAAATCATAACCATATGACTTCACCACTCCTAAATTAGG
>JAVXIJ010000177.1:0-2634 GCA_036648415.1 Christensenella sp. | reverse complement strand
TGTAAAAAATGATATTGCAAGCGTTATTGAAGCGGCAGATGGTTATCCGGTAAAGGTAATACTTGAAGTTACATATCTTACTGATGATGAAATCAAAGCAGGAAGTGAGATTGTTGCGTGTTCGGGTGCACAATATGTTAAGACAGGTACAGGATATTCAGCAAAACCAACGGAAGTACATCATGTAGAGCTAATGAAGCAGACGGTAGGCGATCGTGTAAAAATTAAGGTTGCAGGTGGTGTTCGGGATTTTGAAACACTTACAAATTTTTACAATGCAGGAGCACAGCGGTTTGGTATCGGCATGAAATCTGCGATTGGTATTTTAGAATCAATAAGATAACTTCCTTATTTATAAACGATATTGGATGGGATAGCACCTATATAAATCGCAGATATTAAATATGCAGTTTAAATATTATAATAATAGGAGAAAAAAATCATGGAAAAGAAAAAAATTACAGTACAGGAAATTGCAGACGCTTTGGATCATTCTCTATTACGTCCTGACATTACGGTTAAGGAACTTAAAGAGGGATGTGCTCTTGCAAAACAATATAAATGCGTATCTGTATGTGTGCGTCCGTCGGATTTGCCAATTGTTATTCAGGAGCTAAAAGGTACGAAAGTGCTGCCTACAACTGTTATTGGATTTCCGCATGGTACGTGCACAACAGAAACAAAGATATTTGAAACTAAGGATGCCATTGAAAAAGGCGCAGTTGAAGTTGATATGGTTATGAATATCGGAAGATTTTTGTCCGGAGAATATGATTATGTGCTTGATGAAATCAAACAGGTTGCGCAAGCTGCACATGAAGGCGGCGCGCTTCTTAAAGTGATTTTTGAAAATTACTATCTTACTGATGAGCAGATTATAAAAGCAAGTGAGCTTGCAAAGGCAGGCGGCGCGGATTTTTCAAAGACATCTACAGGATATGCAGGCGGCGGTGCAACAGTGCATGACCTGAAAATTATGGTTGAGCATGCTGACGGCATGAAAGTAAAAGCGGCAGGCGGTGTTAAGACTCTTGACGCGGCGTTGGCTGTTCTTTCAACCGGTACGGTACGTATCGGTACGCGTTCTTCAAAGGATATATTAGAAGAAGCGGTAAAAAGAGATGAAAAAGGCGAACTTTTTTTGAGCGATGAAGGCGAGCTCGGAACGGGGTACTAAGCCCATATTAGGGAAGGCAAGTGAAAAGAACTATGGCAACGATGAAGGATGTTGCGAAACTGGCGGGGGTTTCTCATGGTACGGTTTCCAATATTATAAATGGCGCAAAAGGCGTGAGTCTTGATAAGGTTAAGCGCGTTGAGAAAGCGATGAAAGAGCTTTCATATGAACCAAATGCAATTGCACGTAGCTTGAAATTGAGCAAGACGATGCAGATTGATATTATTTTGCCGAATATTGTTGCCGCCGCAATGGCGCAGTTGTACACAAATTTAACTGCGCTGTTTGCGGAAAGAGGTTATATCACAAACTTGCATATTACCAATGAGGATGCAGAGCTGGAAACACGTTTGCTCAATATGGCGATTATGCACAATGTGGATGGAGTAATACTGATTACTTGTCAACCTAAAAATACTGAGCTGTTTAATCGTCTTAATCAAAGTGGTTTAAAAATTGTATTTATGCAACGTCAACCGGATTATGAAGAACGCCATTATGTGGGTTTAGATACACGGGAAATGACGCGAAGTGCTGTTTCACAGTTGATTGATGCAGGCTATAGTGACATTGGAATATTACTAAGTCCTATTCAGTATACAATGGAGGAACAGACCTTTGATGGGTATGTAGAAGCTCATCGTGATCATGATATGACGGTGCAGCAGCATTTATGTGCAGTGTCCAGCTATGATAGGGAGGGTCTTTTAAAGGAAGCTGTGCGTTTAGTAGCTTCAAGTAAGCCGCCTCAAGTTATTGTCGTAATTTGTTCTCAGGCAATGGACGCCGTGCTTAAAGCATGTGAGATATTAAATGTTCCTCGAAATTCAAAGCCCCTTGTGGTGGCGTATATGCCTTCCTCGTGGTCGCTTATGGCACGTGACGGTGTAATTTTTATCCAACATCCATATGCTGATTTAGCTGAATTGGCATATGATATGATGTTAGAGTATATACAGAATGATCAGTACTATCATTCTCAGACAGTTTTCCTTAAAGTGAAGGCAGAGCGCTTAAAAGAGTTGGAACGGACACCGGATATAACGATTTTGAAAGAAAAAAAGAAGCTGCGTGTGCTTTTGACAATTGATCGTGCGCGTTATGCAATGGAAACGTTAAAATCAGATTTTGAAAAAAAGACAGGATATAAGCTTGAAATTGAAGCAAAATCATACCCTAAAATGTATGGAGCGGTCAAGGCGGAAAGCTGTAAAGATAATTTTGATGTATTAGATGTAGATATTCCATGGATTGCGGAATTAGCGCAAAAAAAATCAATAGAGAATTTGGATGACTATATTGCAGAAGATCCGACATACTACGATGATATGTTGCCAAATATTTTTAAAAAATATTCAGTGCGCCAAGGGTCTGTATATGCAATTCCATTTACCTTTTGTACACAGATGCTGTTTTACAGAAAGGACTGTTTTGCGGATATTAGATTGCAGCGTATG
>JAVXIJ010000176.1:0-2639 GCA_036648415.1 Christensenella sp. | reverse complement strand
AGATGCCCGAATTGCAGGAAGGCAAGAAAACAACAACGCGGCAACAAAAGAAACTATGACTGAGCATTTTCAAAAAAGACCGCAGTGCGGTCTTTTTTTTGTGCTTTATGATGTATATGCACATTTCCCTTGTTATCGCCCATATACCACGTTTCCTGCCCCAATGCAGGCAACTTTTGCCGCCCCGTCAATGCAAGTGTTCGCTCATTTATAAGAATGCCGCTTTTCGCAATTAAGTTATGTGTATATACATCATCATATACACACTGCTTGTTTCCTATTATTCATTTTCTTCTTGCTGTTCACGCGCTTCGCGTTCCTCTTTATCCTTTTGCGCATCCGCCGCCTGCATTTCGGGCGTATAATCCTCATCATGAATATTTTCCATATAGTCAACCATTCCGCAACGAGGACAGGTAAGCATTCGGTCTACACCCTTTTTATGCACAAAAAATGTGCGCATACCCGCAACCTTAAAGCGCGCGCCGCACCGCGGGCACAAAAAATGCCGTTTCTGTTGTATTCTGCAATAAAGTATAAGGCACACAACAAAAAGCACGACCATTGAGCCTATTGTTATTATTCCAAATAATGCTATCGGATCCATATTTACTCCTCTGTAAGTTCTTTTTTCAACATTATATCATAAACACAGATGTGTGACACAAAATATATTGATTCGCATGGCGCGGAGCAAAGCCTCCGCTGCCGCCGCGCCCTTTTTTGCCCGCCATCACGTTCCCGCAAAATATGTGTTGAATTTTGTATATAAAATTGGTATGATTATTGCAACAAATAGATATTATGCGTTTTGGGGGTTGGCATCCCGTTATATCAAAGCGCGCACAATTAAGGTGGGTTTTAAAAAACCAATCAGGGTGGAACCGCGGAAGTATTCTTTCGTCCCTCACAATCGAGGGAGCGGAAGATTTTTTTTACCCTGCCGCCCTCAAGTTTTCATAAAATACACACAAAATTTTGGAGGAAAACAATGGAAAAGACAATGGATAAAATCGTAGCGCTCGCCAAAGGACGCGGATTTGTGTTCCCTGGCTCAGAAATTTACGGCGGACTTGCAAACTCGTGGGACTATGGTCCTTTGGGCGTGGAATTTAAAAACAACGTAAAACGCGCGTGGTGGCAAAAATTTGTGCAGGAATGCCCGCACAACGTAGGTCTTGACGCGGCAATTTTGATGAACCCCGAAACATGGGTGGCTTCCGGACACGTCGGCGGCTTCAACGACCCGCTGATGGATTGCAAAAGCTGTAACGAACGCTTTCGCGCCGACAAGCTCATAGAAGCTTATGTTGCAAAAGAAGGGCTTGACATCGGCAGTGTGGAAGCCATGACCAAAGAAGAAATGGAAGCCTTTATCGAAGAGCACATCGTGTGCCCGTCCTGCGGCAAAAAAGATTTCACAGCCATTCGCCAATTTAACCTGATGTTTAAGACCTTTCAAGGTGTAAACGAGGATACAGCGGCGCAGATTTATTTGCGTCCGGAAACCGCGCAAGGGATTTTCGTCAATTTTAAAAACGTGCTGCGCACCACCCGCCGCAAAATGCCTATGGGCATTGGGCAAGTGGGTAAATCTTTCCGTAACGAAATAACTCCCGGAAACTTCATCTTCCGCATACGCGAATTTGAACAAATGGAGCTTGAATTTTTCTGTGACCCTAAAGAAGAATTTGAATGGTTTCATTATTGGAAAGACTTTTGCCACAATTGGCTGCTGAATTTAGGGCTGAATGATGAAAACCTCAAGCTGCGCGACCACACCGCGGAAGAGCTTTCGCATTATTCCAACGCCACAACCGACATCGAATACCTATTCCCCTTTGGCTGGGGCGAGCTGTGGGGCATCGCCGACAGAACAGACTTTGACCTCAAGGCGCATATGGCGCACTCGGGCGAAAGTCTTGAATATCTCGACCCTGTCACCAACGAAAAATATGTGCCGTACTGCATAGAGCCATCCTTGGGCGCAGATCGCGTTGCGCTTGCGTTTTTATGTGAGGCATATGACGAGGAAACGCTCGAGAGCGGCGACACGCGCATTGTTATGCACCTGCACCCCGCGCTTGCACCGTTTAAGGCCGCCGTGCTTCCTTTGCAAAAGAAGCTTGCAGGCACATCCGATAAGCTTTTCGCGGAGCTTTCCAAACACTTTAACATAGATTACGACCTTGCAGGCTCTATCGGCAAGCGTTATCGCCGCGAAGATGAAATCGGCACGCCTTATTGCATTACCGTAGATTTTGAAACGTTGGAGGACGGCTGTGTCACGGTGCGCGACCGCGATACCATGGCGCAAGAGCGCATTCCTATGGAAAACATCAAGGCCTTTCTTGAAGAAAAAATTGCGTTTTAAAAAAGCGCGGCAAAAGTATAAATGTCTGTAGCCGCAGGAGCTGTATATAATGTATAATAAATATATACGTTTATAAAAATGCGGGGGTGCAGAGGGTTTGGGGTTTAATGGCGCGGGCGGATGGTTGTGCGGACAGCGGGGCTGTCGCGTCTGCCCCGAGGTCTTGACCTTGTAGGGGCGGATATAATCCGCCCGCAAAAGTCTGCTCGTCCTTACCACCTGTGGCAGTGCCCGCAATAACGTTTGTTTATTTTTTTAACGTACT
>JAVXIJ010000175.1:0-2751 GCA_036648415.1 Christensenella sp. | reverse complement strand
TGGCGGAGAGGGAGGGATTCGAACCCTCGTGGGATTGCTCCCAAACGCATTTCGAGTGCGCCCCGTTATGACCACTTCGATACCTCTCCGTGCAACGTATTTTATTTTACCAAAAAGCACAAGTAATTGCAATATGATACTGCAATTCGTATAATATAAGAAGAAAATATTATCAGAAACGGCGGACACTGTTTTGAAAAAAGCAACATTACTCGGCATAGTATTTATATTGGCATTAGCGCTTTGTTCCTGCGCCATTTCCCCTGCCGAAAAATACGAAAATTTCGTCAATGACTTGGACGTACAAACGCGATTACAGACAGGTTTGCAGCAGATGAGCGGCGGGGGCATGACCGCATATGTTGCCGCTGACATGAGAACTTTGGAAAAAGACCTTTCCACGCTCAATACGCATGATGAACAAATATTCGCAATAAACGAAAACTTCATAAACTCTGCACGCGAGCTGCAAAAAAGCGCAGAGCTTTTAAAGGCAGATCCCGACGGCTCATTTATCGCATATAAAACGGCGAAATCGTGTTTTGACGCGGGCGAAAAAGCCTTTTATTCCCTTGACACGGGGCACGGAGCATTGACAAATGGATAACGAAAAACTTACGTATATTACACAAAAGGATGATGAAAAGTGGATGAAATGCGCAATTTCCGAAGCTCTGCGGGCGGGTATGGCGGATGAAGTGCCTATCGGCGCGGTAATTGTGCGCGACGGCGCCGTTATTGCGACGGGCGCAAACACACGCGAAACATCCAAAAATCCGCTTGGGCACGCCGAAATAAACGCAATCCAAAAGGCATCCGTGCTGCTTGATGGCTGGCGGCTTTTGGGGTGCACCCTTTATGTCACGCTCGAGCCCTGCCCCATGTGCGCGGGCGCAATTATAAACGCGCGTATTCCGCGTGTTGTTTTCGGCGCGTACGACAAAAAAGCAGGCGCGTTCGGCACGCTTTACAACTTAGCCGAAGGAAAACTAAACCACACACCCGCAGTTTTGGGCGGCGTGCTGAAAGACGAATGCGCGGCGCTGTTAAGCGAATATTTTAAACACAAAAGAAAATGAGGTGCTTTTTATGGAATGTCAAAAAGAAAAAAACATGGCTTGGTGCAATTGTTCATTCGGATGCTCAAAGCAAGGTATGTGCTGCGAATGTGTGAAATATCACAGGGAATTAGGCGAGCTTCCCGCCTGCTATTTCTCCAAAAGCGCGGAAAAAACGGGCGACCGCAGTATCGCGGCATATTTAAAGGATAAAAATCAATGACAAAGGTAAGGCTTAAACGCGTTCACCGCGAGCGCGATTTTTTGCTGACGGCTGAACTTGCGCACGAAATTTGGAGAGAGCATTATGTCGGCATTATTTCAAGCGAGCAAATTGAATATATGTTAGAGCATTTTCAGTCAATATCCGCAATCAAAACGGCACAGGCGCAGGGCTGCGAATATTACATAATCCGCGCAGGCTGCGCAAATGTTGGGTATTTGGCAATTGAGCCCTGCCACCCCCGCGGCAAAATGTTTTTGAGCAAATTTTACATTTTAAAAGAATATCGCGGACATGGATATGCGCACGGCGCGCTTGCAGAAATACGCGAAAATGCACGTGCGCTGCACCTTGAACACATATGGCTCACCGTTGCAAAAAACAATACCCCCTCCATTGCGGCGTATGAGCGCATGGGTTTTGTAAATACCGAGGATATTTGCACAGATATAGGCGGCGGATTTGTGATGAATGACCATATTTTTGAGCTAAAGGTGTAGCGGACGCAAAATTTTCCGCAGCAATTAAAGCCCCGCGCGCATTTTCTTGCGGACAAATAAATCTTTGACATACCTTGATTATCCATGTATACTACAAGCATAGATATTCAAGGTATATTTATTTTCACAATTATTTACGGAGGTAACCGATTTGAAATTTGATAAGGGCATGACATCCGTGGGCACATCCCTGCTCATACTTCAGCTTCTTGAAAAAACAGATATGTACGGCTACATGATCATCAGCGAGCTCAAGCAAAAATCCAATAACGTATTCGAGCTTCAAGAGGGTACTCTTTACCCCATATTGCACGGTATGCAAAAGGATGGCTACATCGACGCATACAACCTAAACGCCGAAAACGGCCGGGCGCGCAAATATTATCACATTACACAGCGCGGCAAAAAACAGCTCGCCGCCAAAAAGAAGGAATGGAAGATTTTTTCCTCGGCAATGGAAAACATGATGGGGGGAAACGCATAATGAAGCTTAACGACCCCGCCGACAACTATATCAATGCCGTATGCAAAAAAGTGCGTCCCCGTTCTGCACGTGAAGAATTGCGCCGTGAGCTTACAGACCACCTTGAAGAAAAGACAGAGGCGCTGATTGCGCAGGGGCTTACCGAGCAAGCCGCCGAAATGCAAGCTGTAGCACAAATGGGTAATGCGGACATAATCGCCAAAAAAATGAACCGCGTTTACCATCCGCTTGTATATACAATTATCAAATATGCCTTTCTTGCCGCAACTGTTTTTATTGGTTTTGCGGCGCTGTATCCATATTTTATGGTGTTTTCGCAAATTCCGAACGCGGCGCTTACGAACGCCGCAATCGGCGTAATCGGCGGAGCAGACGGACCGACGGCTGTATTTATATCGACGCCCACCGCCGTATTCCCGATTTTTTTTGCCTGCGCCTGCATAACGGCAATATTGTTTTTATTCCCCTACATAAAAAGAAAGCTGC
>JAVXIJ010000174.1:0-2802 GCA_036648415.1 Christensenella sp. | reverse complement strand
CATACACGCTCCCCCGTTTTGGCGACCCAAAGCTATTAAGCACACGCAAAGTGCGGGCGCTTGGTTTTTTATGCTGTGCGAATTTTACGTGCAAAAAAATCAGAGGATTTACGTGTGAGCGCGTTGACAAATCGGTCGTTTTACAGTAATATAATAAACGTAGAGTTTCGCAGGAGCTTTTTTTAAAGGGTGAATATTAGCCGAGGCTAACCAGAAGGAGTTTATAATTTATGCATACGCTCAGCAAGCTAAGACCGGGGGAATCGGGAGTAATACAAATTGTGGGGGGTGAGGGCGCGCTCAGGCGTCGTTTGCTTGAGATGGGGCTCACCCCCGGCACAAAAGTAATGGTGCAAAAAATGGCGCCCTCGGGTGACCCGATAGAAATACACATACGCGGCTATCAATTGACATTAAGAAAAGATGATGCCTCACAAATACAGCTTGTTACTCCGAGTAATGCCAAAGGCTGCGCACAGCGCAACCGCAACAGGCATGGGGCGGAGGGCAAAGCATGAGCAACCTAATCGCGCTTGCAGGCAACCAAAATTGCGGTAAAACAACATTATTTAATCAATTAACGGGCAGCAATCAGCACGTGGGAAATTTCCCCGGGGTGACGGTCGAGCACAAGGAGGGCAAAATAAAGGGCGAAAAGATGAGCGTCGTGGATTTACCCGGCATTTATTCGCTGTCGCCTTACACGCCCGAGGAAATTGTTTCGCGGGATTTTATCGTTCAGCAAAACCCCGACGCAATTATAAATATTGTGGATGCGACTAATTTACAGCGTAATTTATATTTGACGTTGCAGCTTATAGAGCTGCAAAAGCCTATGGTAATGGCGCTTAACATGATGGACGAGGTACGCGCAAACGGCATAACCATAGACATTAAGCAATTAAGCGACGAGCTTGGAATACCCGTTGTGCCTATTTCTGCGGCAAAAAATCAGGGTATGGAGGAGCTTATAGAGGAGCTTAAGCGCGTGGTTGCAAAAAAGCAGCTTCCCTCGCGCATAGATTTTTGCGGCGGGGCTGTGCACAAGGCGCTGCATGCCGCTAAGCATTTGATTGAGGACCACGCGGCGGCGGCGGGCTATCCCGCGCGATTTGCGGCGTCTAAGCTTATTGAGGGGGATGAACCGTTAGAGCGCGCACTTAAGCTTGATGAATCGGACAAGGATATACTTGCGCACATAATAGACCAGATGGAGAGCGGCACGGGCACGGACCGTGAGGCGGCGCTTGCGGATATGCGGTATCAGTTTATTGAGGGGCTGTATAATGACTGTGTAAGCAAAAAAAGCGGTACGCGGGAGATGCTGCGTTCTATTAAAATAGATAAAGTACTGACACATAAAATTTGGGCGATACCGATTTTTATCGGCATTATGGCGCTGATTTTTTATTTGACATTCGGGCCGCTCGGCGGTACTGTTTCAGAGCTGCTGCAAATCGGGCTCGCGACGCTTACCGACGCGGTTTCGGGGGCGCTTAGCGCGGCGGGGGTTTCGGTGTGGATGAACTCGTTTATAGTGGACGGCGTATTTACGGGAGTGGGAACTGTGCTTTCGTTTTTGCCGATAATTTTGATATTGTTCTTCTTTCTTTCGATACTTGAGGATTCGGGATATATGGCGCGTGTGGCGTTTGTGATGGATAGCTCGCTGCGTAAAATCGGGCTGTCGGGGCGGTCGTTTGTGCCTATGCTTATTGGGTTTGGGTGCAGCGTTCCCGCCATTATGTCTACGCGCACACTTGCAAGTGACCGCGACAGAAAGCTGACAATACTCATCACGCCGTTTATGTCGTGCGGTGCTAAAGTGCCGATTTATGCGCTGTTTACGGCGGCATTTTTCACGCAATATCAAGGGCTTGTAATGACTTCTGTTTATTTGCTTGGGATAGTGGTCGCGATACTTACGGGGCTGCTCTTTAAAAAGACGCTTTTTAAGGGTAATCCTGTACCGTTTGTGTTGGAGCTGCCTGCGTATCGTCTGCCCTCGCCTAAGAGTGTGCTGCTGCATATGTGGGAAAAAGCAAAGGATTTTCTGGTGCGTGCATTCACCATTATTTTCCTTGCGAGTATAGTAATTTGGTTTTTGCAATCCTTTGATTTTCAATTTAATTTTGTGACGGATAATTCTACAAGCATGCTTGCGAGCATAGGTATGCTTATTGCGCCCGTGTTTGCGCCTTTGGGATTTGGAAGCTGGCAGGCATCTACGGCGCTTATTACCGGTTTGACCGCAAAAGAAACGGTTATCAGTACATTGTCGGTGCTCACGGGGGGCGGCGGAGCTTTGCAAACGCTGTTTACACCGCTTGCGGCATATTCGTTTATGGCATTTGTGCTGCTTTATATGCCGTGTATCGCGGCGGTGGCAACCACTAAACGTGAGCTGGGCGCAAAAAATGCGATATTTACCATTATTTATCAAACGGCGGTGGCGTGGGTGGTGGCATTCATTATTTTTCAGGTGGGTTCGTTGTTTTTGATGTGATCAACTGTCGCGCAAAAAAAGGGTCGGGAGCGGTGAGAAAATGACGGAAGTGATATTGTGGATAGCTATCGGCGCGGCGGTTTTGGCCGCCGTTATATACGTCATAAGGCAATGGAAAAAGGGCAAATGCGTAGGGTGCAGCGAGTGCAACAAGTCGGGCGGCTGCGCGGGATGTCCCCATGCAAAAAAGCCGCGCAGACCGTAAGCATACCGGACTCGAACCAATGCGCCTGAAACAAAGTCTTTTTGTCCGCTGCATCGTTGGTGTCGCTCCGAATAGCCTGCTATGCGTCGTT
>JAVXIJ010000173.1:0-2845 GCA_036648415.1 Christensenella sp. | reverse complement strand
ATGTAAATGTTGTCAGTAATAGTATATACTGATATTAGGTATCTGTTATTGAGGTGAAAGATGAAAAATTGCAATATGGTTTTAAAAAGTGAGCTGCTAAGCAAAATTAAAAAAAGAGAAATCATTGTCGGGGTTGTAGGGCTTGGGTATGTCGGATTGCCGCTCGCCGTTGAAAAAGCTAAAGCGGGATATAAGACAATCGGCTTTGATGTGCAAAGCGAAAAGGTTGATTTAGTAAATCACGGTGTGAATTACATCGGTGATGTTGTAGACAGTGAACTGGAAAATATTGTAAAAGACGGAAGGCTAAGTGCAACTACAGATTTTTTAAGGATTAAAGATGCGGATTTTGTGGCGATTTGTGTACCGACACCTCTTGATGCACATCAGCAGCCGGATATTAGCTGTGTGCGTGACAGCACAACGGAAATTGCGAAGCATTTAAAAAGCGGTACAATTGTTGTGCTTGAATCCACAACATATCCCGGAACAACAGAAGAGCTCATCAAGCCGATTTTAGAAAACGGATCGGGGCTTGTGTGCGGAGAAGATTTTTATCTTGGATTTTCGCCTGAGCGTGTAGACCCCGGGAATCGTGAATATAAGACTAAAAACACACCTAAGGTAGTGGGCGGAATCGGCGAGGATGCAACGGAAGTTATTGCGGCAATGTATGAGAGCGTGCTTGACAGTGATGTTTTCAGAGCGTCATCACCGCGTGTTGCCGAGATGGAAAAAATATTGGAAAACACTTACCGAAACATCAATATCGGATTGGTAAATGAACTTGCAATGCTGTGCAACAAGATGGACATCAATATTTGGGAAGTTATTGAAGCGGCTAAAACAAAGCCTTACGGATTTCAGGCATTTTATCCCGGACCGGGACTTGGCGGGCACTGCATACCTTTAGATCCATATTATTTAACGTGGAAAGCAAGAGAATATGGTTTTCATACGTCTATGATTGAAGCTTCTGCAATGATAAATGACCGTATGCCTGAGTATGTGGTATCACGGGCGGGTGAAATACTCAATCGCTTTGAAAAGGCTTTGAATGGTTCGAGAGTGCTTGTGCTGGGAGTAGCATATAAGCAAGATATTGATGATTATCGTGAGAGCCCGGCACTGCCCGTGATTGAAAATTTTGAGAAAAACGGGACGCAGGCGGAGTTTTATGATCCGTTTATTGAGGAATATTATTATAAAGGGAAAAAGCACAGAGGATTACAAAAAATATCAAAAGAGGTTGTTGCAGGGTATGACCTTGTGGTTATTACGGCGGCACATACAACGCTTGATTATGAAATGATAAGTAAAAGCGCCAAGATGATTTTTGATACAAAAAATGTTATGAAAAATGTGGAATGTCGCGACAATATAGAACGCTTATAAGAGGAAATAATGGAATTCAGAGATTTAAAGGCTCAATATAGAGCGCTAAAAGATGAAATAGATGAAGCGGTGCATAATGTGCTTGTATCGGGAAAGTATATAATGGGACCGCAAGTAAAAGAGCTGGAGAATCAGTTGGCGGATTATGTAGGAGTGAAGCATTGTATTTCTTGTGCAAACGGTACAGATGCGCTGCAATTGGCGTTGATGGCATGGGATATTTCGGCGGGAGATGCTGTTTTTGTAGCTGATTTTACGTTTTTTGCATCTGCGGAAGTGGTTTCTGCGGTAGGGGCGCATCCGATTTTTGTGGATGTTGATGCAAATACATTTAATATGGATGCACAGGATTTGGAATGTGCAATCAAACGTGTTATAGAAGAGGGTAAATATGCGCCTAAGGCGGTCATTGCGGTAAATCTTTTTGGATTGCCTGCGGATTACGAAAAAATAAGAGCTGTGTGCGAGAAGTATAATTTGAAATTATTGGAGGATGCGGCGCAAGGCTTCGGCGGACGAATCGGAGAACAAAGAGCGTGCAGCTTCGGGGATATTTCCACTACGTCATTTTTTCCTGCAAAGCCTTTAGGCTGTTATGGCGATGGTGGTGCAATTTTTACTGATAATGACGAATGGGCACAGCTGTTGCGCTCTTACAGTGTGCACGGAAAAGGCACTGAAAAGTATGATAATGTCAGAATCGGAATGAATTCGCGGCTGGATACTATACAAGCGGCGATTTTATTGATAAAGCTAAAGGCTTTTGATACATATGAATTAAAAGATGTGACCGAGGCAGCCGCACTTTATACGCAGCTTTTAAGCGATATACCGGTAATTAAACCGTTTATACCGCAGGGATATTTTTCATCGTGGGCACAGTACAGCATTATGTTAAAAAATGAAGCGGAACGGAATAGTTTAAAAAAGTATTTAGAGGAGCAAGGGATACCGTCGATGATTTATTATCCTAAGCCCATGCACGCGCAAACGGCGTTTTTTGAAACGGAGCAGCAAAATGTGTGCGCCGCGGCAACAGATATTTGCAAGCGTATTTTATCATTGCCGTTAAGCCCATATATTAAAAAAGCAGATATTGAATCAGTGTGTGAAAATGTGAAGGGATACATGGAGAAATAATATGCAAAATATGACTGCTAAAAAGCTATTAAAGATGTTGGGCTTTATTTTGCTTGATTTTGCGTTTATGCTTTTAGCATGGTTTGTTTCTGTATGGTTTTATTCTTATTTGTTTATGAGTGAAGCGCCGCTCTTGCGTTACATATTTACAGGAATGCCGTTGTTATTTGTCATTAGTGCTGTGGTGCTTATACTATTCGGATTATACAAAAATATGTGGCGTTATGCAAGCGTAGGCTCGTTTTTACGTGTCGTAAGCGCACTGATAGTTGTTAATTTGCTCATTTATATTTATTTCCGTTTAGTAATG
>JAVXIJ010000172.1:0-2850 GCA_036648415.1 Christensenella sp. | reverse complement strand
TGAAGAGATGTTGTTTATCACACTCTTAACACCATAAATCTGTCCACCAAAACCACCTACCATCAAATAGGTATTTATGTTTCCCGCCACGCTCTGCGTGATGTTCACATCTCCGCTACACCTGTTGTTGTATAGATACTCTGCATCCTCTGCGTGTCCGCAAAAGCCGCCCGTTTCAATATGTCTAACTGAATTATCTGTAACATTCACATGCGCAGTAGAATTTTTTACGTTGCATCTATTTATAGTACCTACAAAACCACCCATGAAAGATCTACCGTTTGAAATATTTGTTGCATTTCCCGTTATACTGCCGTTTACTGCGCAATTATTAACCGTAGAACTATCTATCTTCCCAAACGCTCCGCCCACGTGTATATCAGTTGCATTTGTCGCCGTAAGGTTGACAGTGTTAACATTTATGCTCTCAAACGTTCCGTTAATTGCCAATGCCGCCACAGCGCCCGCATAAACAGCGCTCGCGCTCGCCGTCACATCAGCCGTCATGTTGTTTATCGTCATATTCTTAACACTGCCGCCGTCAATTCGCCCAAACAAGCCAAAACCGACTTCCGTGCCGACAACCGCCACCGTGTTCCACGTCATGCCCGTGCCGCACGTGATTTTTTTGCCGCCGCCGTCATAAGCACCGCTAAACGGCGCATTTACGTCGCCGATAGGTGTCCATGCCGTGTTATTCGGAATGCTGATGTCCGCGGTCTGCGCATAGCTCCCGCCGAGCGTATACCCGCCCGCGCTGTCCTTGCCGACCTTTGCAAGCGTTGCAAAATCGGGCACCGCAATCACGCCCAAAACGGGCACTTCTGCGGTCACGTCCGCCGCGCCCACGCGCGAATAAGTCACCACAATTGTCGGGAACGCCGTCGGCGCTACCGCCTTAGTCTGCGTTACCGCCGCGCTGTCGCCCTCGAGCACGCTCAAAGCAAACGCGTTTTGCGGGTCTGTGCCCGTCTTAATCGCCCATTTCACATTGGAATATCCAAATGCCGCGCCCATAGAATTTATGGTTGCGGGCGTGTTCAAATTCCGCAGCTTAAGCGGCGAAGGAGTCGGCGCAGCAGCCGTAATCGCCGTTATGCCGTTCTTGATATTTGTAGAATTTGCGTCATTATATGTGGAATATGCGCTTGTGCGCGCCGCATATTGTGACGGCAAATATTTGTTGCCGTTAAATATAGTTCCCGCGTTATTCACAAACGCCGCAAACCCGCCGCCCGCGCGTGTCGCCGACGCATCCGCCATGTCACTCACGATTTTGCCGATTGTAATGCAATCGGTAAATTTAGCGGCTGTGCCGTCCATAACCTTGCCTACAAACCCGCCCACAAAACACTCCGCCGTGCCCGTGTCCGTGGCATTCACCGTGCCTGTGCTTGTGCAATTGATGTACGTGCTGTCGGCATTTGCGCAAACCGCGCCGAATCCGCCCACCGCGCGCGCCGTAACGCCCGTGCCCGTTTCGGAAACCACCGTTGCCGATGTGGAACAATCCACATATTTTGTGCCGTATGAAAGAGCGCTAAAGCCCGCCGTCTGCGCCAAAGCGGCACTCCCGAGCGTCTTTACCACGCCGCCCGAAACACTTGTGCCGCGCACAGCTCCGCCGCTTATTTCCCCTGCAATTCCCGCCGCGCGCAGCTGTATGCCGCTTGCGCCTGCCGCAGCCTTGCCCGCCGTAATGCTCACGTTTTTCACCATACAGTTTTCAATGTCCGTACCTGCGGCACTTCCCACAAGCCCGCCTGCCGCAACGCTTGCGCCCGCGCCCATATATACCATTGTGCTGTCCGTAACAGAAACATTGGAAATCTTGCCGTTTTTGGCTTGCCCCGCAAAGAAAGACGCGCAAAGCACATCCCCGGGAATGTTCATGTCAAAACCGCCGAGCCTAAGGTTTGCCGCCGTTCCGCTAAACACCCCAAATAGCCCCGTAACCGCACCCTTGTTTTCATCAAGCGCCGTGTTCCACTTCATGTTTTTGCCGCCCGTAATGGTGAAGCCGCCGCCGTCATATGTGCCTGTAAAAGGCATACTCGCGTCACCGATAGGCGTATGCGCCGTGCCGCCCGGGATGCTGAAACTCGCGGTTTGCACATAATCCCCGTTGAGCGGATATGCGGAATTAACCCCGATACGCGCGAGCTCTTCATAATTTTTGATGTATATAACGCCCACAGCCTGTAGCTTATACGGCGGTGCGGAAATGTTCCCCACCTTATCCACCGCATAAATATAGTAGTCCGAAATATCCGTTTCCGCCTGCCACGTGCTGCCGCCCACATTTGTAAGCGGAATGCGCGTTCCGACGGCGGGGTTCGAAGCCTCTGTTGAAGCAAAAACCTCCCCCACGCCGCTTTCGGTGTCGGTGACGGTCACGGAAACAAGCTGTTTGCCGTTTTGCGCCTTAGCCGTGCCCTCCGAAATCGCGGGCGAATAAACATCTATTTTGGGCGTAAATTCCGCGGTGGCTTTTGACCCGCTTGTGTCATACGCAATAAGATACTTTTTCCCGGGGGTCTGCACAGCGCCGTCCGCCGTCTTATAGTTGTTGCCTACCGCGCCGTTTTTACTAAGAGCAATGCCGCTCGCGGCTTCGGGGCTGTCCGCCACGAAAATCCTTGACGCGTCAATAGTTCCTGCCTCTGTCGTGATGTCCGCGCTCACCGTTACCCCTGTGCGCGTCCAACCCGTGGGCGTAAACACAAGGTTTGAAATGGTGATGGGCGCGCCCTTGCGAATCTGCGCGTCATCGGTGATGTTCGGGTTAGAAGCCGTACCTACACGCAATGCTACGGAATCTGCAAAATATCCGTTCGCCCCGACCGTGCC
>JAVXIJ010000171.1:0-3000 GCA_036648415.1 Christensenella sp. | reverse complement strand
GGTACAAAAAGTACGTTAAAAAAACAAACAAATGTTATTGCGGGCACTGCCACAGGCGGTAATGACAAGCAGACTTACGCGTCTATCCGCCCTTGCAAATCTTAATGCTACGCATTTCTAATATCATTATATACCATTTTTTGTTCAAATTCAGTCGGTTTATCAAAAAAAGTACTGCTTATCGCCCCAATATCGCGAATTTGATTGAAAATCACCCCCGCGCGTATTATAATTGAAATTGTATTTATAGTTTTTTTAGGAGGATTTTATTTATGCAAAGAGTGTACAACTTTTCGGCCGGCCCTGCGTGCCTGCCTATAGAAGTGCTGGAGCAAGCGCAAAAGGAATTTATTTCATATGGCACAAGCGGCATGAACGTCATGGAAATGAGCCATCGCTCCGCAGTTTATCAAAACATAATTGATACCGCAGAAGCTGATTTACGTGAGCTTTTAGCCATTCCTGATGATTATTCCGTGCTGTTTTTGCAAGGCGGCGCGTCTATGCAGTTTGCAATGGTTCCTTTAAACCTCATGACGGTTCACAAAAAAGCACATTTTGTGAAAACAGGTCAGTGGGCAAAAAAGGCGATTGAACAGGCGAATAAATTTGGCACGGCAAACGTTGTTGCGTCCTCTGAAGACAAAACATTTTCGTATATTCCTAAGCTTACCGCCGAAATGTTTACGCCTGATGCGGATTATGTGCACATTACATCCAACAACACAATTTACGGAACGCGTTTTACGAGCCTGCCGCCCGTCGGCAAGCTGCCGCTCGTTTCGGATATGTCCTCCTGCATTCTTTCAGAGCGCATAAACATACGTGATTACGCGCTTATTTATGCGGGCGCACAAAAAAACATCGGACCTGCGGGCGTCACCATTGTGATTATCAGAAACGACCTTATCGGCAATGCACCCGCAAGCGTGCCCACAATGCTTGACTACAAAACACACGCGGACAACGGTTCAATGTTCAACACTCCGCCTACATACGCGATTTATATTGCCGGGCTTGTATTCAAGCACCTCAAAAAATTAGGCGGCATAGGCGAAATGGAAAAAATCAACAAAGAAAAAGCGGCAATGCTGTATGATTTTCTTGATAATTCTTCCATGTTTTCCGCAACAGTGACAGGAAATGATCGTTCGCTTATGAACATTCCGTTTGTAACGGGGGATGACGCGCTTGACAAGGCATTTATCGCGGGCGCAATAGACGCGGGGCTTGTAAACCTTAAGGGGCATCGCAGTGTGGGCGGTATGCGCGCAAGTATTTACAACGCAATGCCCATGGACGGAGTGCGTACACTTATAGCGTTTATGGCGGAATTTGAAGCAAAAAACAGATAAATTTTGCGCACCAAAAAGGAGCAATTTATGTATTCTATAAAAAAATTAAACAAAATATCACCGGTGATTTACGACTATCTTCCTAAGGAAAGCTACAACGTATCCTCGCATTTAGAGGATGACTGCGACGCGTTTTTGGTACGCAGTGCAAGCTGCAAGGAAATAGATTTTTCAAAAAACACCGCCGCCATCGCGCGGGCGGGCGCGGGCACCAACAACATCCCCGTCGAGCGCTGCACAGAGCAGGGCATAGTTGTTTTTAACACGCCCGGCGCAAACGCAAACGGTGTAAAAGAACTTGTTTTGGGCGCTATGATTTCCGTATCGCGCAACCTTCCCGAAGCATATGATTGGGCGAAAACCTTGAAAGGTCAGCCCGACGTTCCCACGCTGGTGGAAAAGGGCAAAGGACAGTTTGTGGGCGGCGAGCTTAAGGGCAAAACGCTTGGCGTAATCGGGCTCGGCGCAATCGGCATAATGGTGGCAAACGCTGCATCCGCAATCGGCATGAACGTAATCGGTTATGACCCGTTTTTATCGGTGGACCGCGCGTGGTCGATTTCTATGTATACGCACAAAGCCGAAAAATTGGATGAGCTGTTGGAAAAAGCCGATTTCATCACTTTGCACATTCCGCAAACAGATAAAACCAAAGGCTTTTTGAGCACACCTGAATTTTCTAAAATGAAAGACGGCGTAATCGTGCTGAATTTTGCACGCGGCGGGTTGGTGAAAACAACCTCGCTGTTTGACGCTCTTGAAAGCGGCAAAGTCAAAAAATACGTCACGGATTTTCCTGACGACGATATGCTTGAGCGTGACGGCGTGCTTGCAATTCCGCACCTTGGCGCTTCCACCCCCGAAAGCGAAGAAAACTGCGCGGCCATGGCGGCGCGGCAGCTGCGTGATTTCTTTGAAACGGGCACAATTGTAAATTCCGTTAATATGCCGGAGTGCATTGTACCGCCGTCCGACACTGTACGCGTCACGATTTTCCACAAAAACCTGCCAAACATGGTGGGGCAGATCACCAACACAATTGCAAAATATTCGCTTAACATCGCGGATATGGCAAACAAATCCCGCGGGGATATTGCATACACTGTGCTGAATCTTGACCATGAAATTATGCCGGATGCAATTGCGGATCTTGAGAGCATTACGGGCGTAATTAAGCTGCGTGTGATTTGACATGAGCGAGAAAAAATGGGGCATCACGCTTATTATAACGAGCGCCGTGCTCATAACTGCGATTTCACTGTTGTTTTTTACGTTGAAAGCGCCCGATATGGCAATGAGTACACAATGGGGTATTCGTATTTTTGCAATGGCGGCGTGCGCGGCACAGTTTATTGTGTTTATAATGTTTGCAAAAGCATACAAAAAAAGCAAGAAATATTGACGTATTTGTAAAAAACCGCCGCCACAGCCGATTAGTTATCGGTTGCGACGGCGGTTTTTTATGTGTTTTTGTGTATTTTTTTGTGGTTTGCAAGGTGCAGGGTTTTGACCTTGCGGGGGCGGATAGACGCCCGCATAAGTCTGCTCGTCATTACCGCCTGTGGCAGTGCCCGCAATAACATTTGTTTATTTTTTTAACGTACTTTTTGTACCGCCAAAAAGTACCAAAAAGCTCCGGCGCTAC
>JAVXIJ010000170.1:0-3017 GCA_036648415.1 Christensenella sp. | reverse complement strand
ACGCTTCCCTGCCCGTGCGTCAACATACGGTTTTCGATTGTTTTTAATTGCGTCAATCACATCTGCGTAAAGCGGCGTATGCCCAAAACCATAAACATTTTTTGGGCTTTCATGAAATTCAGCTTTTACCCTTTCTGCGTCATCTATCCCATCTGCAAATCGCCATTCTTCAATAATATTTACAGATTTTCCACCGGCTTTTGCCGTTCCTTTTTCGCCAAACAAATATAATGTTTCTTCTAAATTGTTCGGAAATACGTTAGTTGTGCCTTCCACAATACCATAACTGCCATTTTTAAATCTAATAATAGCAATTCCTAAATCCTCCGCATCAATATACGGATGCGAGAGCCTATCCGTATATGCGCAAACCTCGTCAATCTCGTCCCCCATCATCCAACGCAAAAGGTCAATATTATGAATACACTGATTCATCAGCGCCCCACCGTCCTGTTCCCATGTTCCGCGCCATGGTGCTTGCTTATAATACTCTTCCGCCCGATTCCAACGAATATGCGCCGTCCCATGGAACAAACGCCCAAATCGTCCTGCCTCCATCGCCTCGCGAATCTTTTGGATTGACTTGTTAAATCTATTTTGATGGCAAGCGCAAACCTTTACACCATTCTTATCTGCCTCCGCAATAATCTTATCAGCATCCGCAATAGAAAGTGCAATCGGCTTTTCAATAATCAAATTACATCCCGCATGAATACAATCAAGCGCAATACTTGCGTGTTTACCGCTTTCCGTCGCAATTGCAACAAGCTGCGGGCGCTCCTCCTCCAGCATTTTTTTGTAATCTGTGTATTGTCTGATTCCGCTGTCCTGAAGCTCAAATTTTTGAAGCTTTTCATTCATGTTTTTTTCTTCAACATCACAAACAGCCGCAATATCTAACTTATTTGCTATCGCCGCCGCAAAATGATTCGGTGATATTCTTCCGCAACCGATAATCGCATATTTCATCTTATTTTCCCCCTATTTCACACATATAACACAATAAGCACTTTTTATTCCAAAACAGCTGTGCTCTCTTTTTTGCTTTCAATCTGTTTCGATTTTACGAAACCAATAAAATACTGACGTTAACACATTTCATTTTTTTCAAAACATTCAACAGCTCTTCTACACTTGCCTGCCTTGTCACATATGGCTTTGCAATAACTAAAATCGCATCTGCTCCTTCGCACACGCTAAATACATTTTTATCTGTCCACTGTGCAACGACAACAGATTTTTCTATTCTGCCTTCCAAAAATACAGCAACTTCTTTTAAATCAGACCTTTTATATAAAGAAATTCCCACAATCTTTTGAAAAGAGTCTGAATCATAATCTACCCGCATATTTTCAGTAACAATATTTGCATTCATACTGTTCTTCTTTACATCTTTTGCTTTTAAAACTCCATATGCTGCCACCCCATACTTTGCGCACGCACTTTTTACATCTCCTACGCATGGTGATATACCATTCCATATGAGTATTATGCTGCACCCAATCAACGCTCCGGCTATTGCAAACAACTTCAACGTAGAACCGAGTACACTTGCTAATGACGGCGGATTTATAACTTTTATGTTATAATCTGTTCTTAAACGTTCAACAAATGCGTTCATCTCATCTGCACTTTTTATGCGTTCACCGGAGTCAACCACGCTCACTGTTACGTTACTGTCTTCTTCATATATATCATCAAAATTTTCAATTGTCATATTCACCAAAAAATCATTTATCTTTTTTGCATCCTGTGCATCCTGCGCCGTTACAGTTATATGTACCAACTCCGACATACTCCCTGCTCCGGTAACTAAAAACATTTTATTAAAGGTCATAAAATCCACAGGAACATTAAGTTCACTATTCAGACTTTTCAAAATTTCATTTTTGCGTTTACTGTCTGCAAAATATTTACTTACATTGACCGCATAGCTAAAATCCGTCGCATTTTCAGACTCTGTACTACATTTCAACAACGTCATACACTCATATTTCATATTCTTATATACATCTACTACATCATTGTGCTCAGCAACTACCTTTTGCGCCGCGCTATATTGATTTTTTCCTATCGGTACAGCTACACAAACGCACACCAATACGCACAATATAATCACCCAACTGCGTTTAATTGCAATCATAAGAAAGTTCTTTAATTCTGTCCCAAACTCCATTACTTTATCTCCTTTTCAATCATGCTTTTCGTTTTGCGCTTACGTATCTTTATAATTGCACAACACAGTCCAAGCAATATCCACAACGTATTTGCTTTCCATAAAATATCGGATAGCAATAACACCACAAACCCCAAAGAAAAAAACAATATTATAATATTGCGTTCATACTTTTCTTTTGCTTTTATAAACCCCATCACAATAAGTACTATCATGCTAACGCTTAATATTCCGCCGCCTACAATACCAAAAGTATGCACTAATTCCAAAAATATATTATGTGCATATAACCCATCGCCCATGCCGCTCTGCATAAATGTACCAACCGTTAATCCCGTACCGTAAATACCATGCGGAGCAAATATGTCCTTACTGATATCGCCTATCACCGCATCCGCAATATAGTTTCTTCCTGACACATAGAAAACATTTCCTTCGCTAAATAATGATGCTGTTCTTCCATCCATCCCTAACTTTTCTAATACAATTCCTACTCCTGTCAAAATACTCTCAATATTTATGAAAAAAAGGGCAATTCCTACGAAAATTCCAATAACAATTGTGACATATAGCCACTTACTCATTTTATTTCGCACCTTGTTTGAAAACAGCCATGAAAAAAAGACAAGCGCAATTGCCACAAACAAACAAAGCAGCACCCCTCGTGAGCCACGCGTAAATACCGCAATCAGTAACATCAACGCAAGCACTATATCATACCAATGGTGCGTTTCCAAAAAATTCATCACCAATACTACCATAGGAATAAAAACTACCACAGAAAATGACATTGAGTACGCATTATGTGGATGCAATGCACATAAATAATATATAATACCAA
>JAVXIJ010000169.1:0-3044 GCA_036648415.1 Christensenella sp. | reverse complement strand
CGGAGCATTTCGGGTCAAGGGAGCTTGCTCCCTTGCGGGGTTTGGGGCAGCGCCCTAAGGTCTTGCGGGGTTTGGGGCAGCGCCCCAAGGTTTGAAGGATTTAATTTTGGATGTTGTTTTTGCGCATTTTAATTCGTGGATACAAAAACACAAAAAAGAAACCGAGGGCGATCATAATAAGGCTCACCCACTGTGAAACGGAGAATGCGCCGTAAATGCCGCGATATGCGTCATAACGGAAGAATTCGAGTATAAAACGAATAATTCCATAGCCAATCAAATAACAAGAAAGCACCCGACCGGGTGTTCTTTTTTTTCGGCTATACCATAGCATAAACGCGCATAATGCGAATAAACACACAGCTTCAATGAGCTGTATAGGCAGCAATCGGACGTTGTGCGGGGCAAAAGGTGAGGCATTAAAATAAAATCCGAGCGGAGAGGGAATGCCGTAACAGCACCCCGCCATAAGGCAGCCAATTCTTCCGAGCGCGTGCATAAGCGGTATGGTGGGCAGAACGGTGTCAATAATCCCCCAAACGGGCGCTTTGACGATTTTTGCGGACAGAAAAAGAAACAAAATACCGCCGATAAGTCCGCCGTAATAAACAAGTCCTGCATCGTTAAAATATTGAAGAAATGTGTAACCCGTCTGTTCTGCGCGCACTAAAAATTCAGGAAAGCCCTGCGCCATATAAAAAAGCTTTGCGCCGAAAAGTGCGCCTACTCCCGCAATAAGCACGCACGCAATAAGCTCGTCTGTGCGCACGGAATTTATTTTCCGCCGTAAAATTGCCGCAATTATGCCGAGCACAAAACCGACAATGACTAATATGGCGTAGGTTGAAAGCGAGAAACCGAATATTTCTGTTATCGGGCACATATATTGTTTCCTTTCGCGGCATTTCCTTGATGAATTATTATATAATGAAAGAAGCGTGCAAGTCAAATAAGGCATAAAATACGATGTTTAATAAAAAAAATGTGCGTTAATGTAATAAATGTAACATTTTTGTATAAAATGCATTGACAAAAACATGATTTTTGCGCATAATAAAGAAGATAGAAGTGGAACTTGTAAAAATGGAGCATGAAACCGTTTTTCCCTATATATTTTAGTGTATATATATTTTATCACTTCCCAACACGTTAAAGTTGTTTTGATTGACGTTGTTCGTTGTTATGTATTTATAATTTTAAATTTTAATCATATTAAAGGAGCATAATTTCGTGGATACCAGTTTACTCGAATCAAAGAATCTTGCCGACTTACGCGAAATCGCGAAGCTGGCAGGTGTAAAATCTCCTACTAAGTACAAAAAAGCGGAGCTTTTAAGTAAGCTATTGGAGATGGATGATGGTGAAGAAGAAAGCAGCATATCGGAAATGGATATGCCGCTGTTTACGTCACCCTTGCAGCCGAATGTTGTAACTAAAACAAAACCCGAGGCAGCAAGCACGCCGCCGCAAACGGCAGCAAGCACACCGCCGCAAACGGCAGCAAGCACGCCGCCGCAAACGGCAGCAAGCACGCCGCCGCAAACGCCGGAAAGCGCGCCGCGCCGCGGTCGCCCGCGAAAGGCCGTACCGACAGCAGAAGCGGTGCCTGAAACAGAAATGCAAAATGAAGAAATAGACCTTAGCGATGACACCGCTGCGGAGGAAACGGGCGGGTCACGCAGGCACAGAATAATCGAGTATGTGCCGAATAACGATGCCGTCAATGAGATACTTAACACAGGCGAATGCAAAGAAGCCAACGGCGTTTTAGAGGTTCATACCGAGGGATATGGTTTTTTGCGCAGCGTAAACTATCTTCCGGGCACAAAGGATGTATATGTGTCGCAGGCACAAATCAGAAAATTCAACTTAAAAACAGGGGATAAGGTGTGCGGGAAAACGCGTCCGTCAAGAGATGGTGACCGTTTGCTGGCGCTGCTTTATATTGAAACGGTGAATGACGAGCCGGTCGGAAACTGTCAAACGCGCCGTCCGTTTGAAACGCTTACCCCGATATACCCCGATGAACGGTTTGTGCTTGAAAACATTCGTGCGTCACGGGATTTGGCTATACGCATGATAGACTTGATTTCGCCAATCGGCAAAGGGCAGCGCGGGCTTATTGTTGCGCCCCCAAAAGCAGGCAAAACAATTCTGCTGAAAAAAATCGCCAACAGTATAACCACTAATTATCCCGAGGTAGAGCTTTTGGTGCTGCTTATTGATGAGCGCCCCGAGGAAGTTACGGATATGCAGCGCTCAATAGCGGGCGAGGTCGTGTATTCTACCTTTGACGAAAAACCCGAAAACCACGCGCGCGTGGCGGATATGGTAATTGAACGCGCAAAACGTTTGGTGGAGCACGGACGTGATGTTGTAATATTGCTGGATAGCTTGACGCGGCTTGGGCGCGCGTATAACTTGATTGTTCCGCCGTCAGGGCGTACACTTTCAGGAGGGCTTGATCCGGCGTCGCTATATAAACCAAAGCGCTTTTTTGGTGCGGCGCGAAACATTGAGGGCGGCGGTTCGCTCACGATTATTGCAACGGCGCTGGTGGAAACGGGTTCGCGCATGGATGAAATCATCTATGAAGAATTTAAGGGTACGGGCAATATGGAAATTCATCTTGACCGTAAGCTTTCGGAAAAGCGGATATTCCCGGCTGTGGATTTGGCAAAGTCAGGTACGCGGCGCGAGGATTTGCTCTTGACCCCAAAAGAGTTAGAGGGCACATGGGCGCTGCGCAAAGCACTTTCGTCGGGAAACACGACGGAGGTCACAGAGCAGCTTATCGGAATGCTTGTGCGTACGCAAACAAATGAAGAATTTTTGGCACGGCTGCATGAATGGTTCCGCATTTGGGAAAAAGAGGGCTATAATTCGCGCAGCAGCAATAATAACGGAAGATATTAGACAATGAAAAATGGGCAACGGCGGGGCAAATGAGCAGCGCCGTATGCTGCGGAACATAAAAAACGACGGTGTGAATTAAATCCACCGTCGTTTTTATGTGTAAAAATTATATTGTTTTGGTTTTACTT
>JAVXIJ010000168.1:0-3059 GCA_036648415.1 Christensenella sp. | reverse complement strand
GGTCGCAGCTTTGGTCGCCGCTTCATCTTTTATACTAAAAGATTTATTTTCGTTGTTACGCTTTTGCGCTTCTTCCATAGCTAATTCCATTACGGTTTTTCCACCGTCTTCACCAAATGAAATTTTTCCGTTGACATCTTTATCAACGTATGTTACATTACCTATAGAACCATAATTGGTTACTCCCGCGGGCAATTGGAGCCCAAGTTGGGCTCGGAACCAGTTATTGGTTCTATTTTTATTCGGGTCTAAATACAAAATATCGCTCGTATCGAGCAAGCTTTGAGCAATTCTCTTTCCATAAGCACTTGCAATCTTAGTAAAGTTTAATACACGTGCCACTTTACCTGTCGGCTTGAGCTCAAGTGCAACTAATACAGGGCTTCCTGCTGCGTCATATACTTCTCCTAACATCGTAATTCTGTTTGCAACAGTATTAGACTGCATTACAACAATAGGGTTCTCTAACAATTGAGGAACAGTTTTAATAACATCATCCGTCATACCCATGTGCTTTTCTTTTATCTTTATAATTTTCGACCTATCCCAATAAATATTCTGTTCCTTTACTCCAATATTTTGTAAAACATCAGAAGTTTTCCCAATTTTAAAATATCCGCCACTTGAGGTTTTATCCCACGCATCATATTCCGCCTCAAAATTAGGATTCAGCGCATACGCCCCGCCCGCCGTCTGCGGTTGCCTTGTTTCAAACGCGCGCTCGAACATTTTTTTGCCGCGCTTAAGCAAGGCATATTGTTTAAGCCTTTCAAGTGCCGCGCTGTCGCCCTTAAAATATGCCGTGATTCTTTCAATCGCCGTTTTAATGGCGTCATAAATACGCTTTGCCGCGCTTGGCTGCTTCTGTACAAACGCGTCACAACCTCCGCATAATATGTAACAAATCCATTTCCCCGCAAAAGCAAAAAACCGCTCTAACCCTAACGGTTAAGCGGTTTTCTTGTCTAACATTGCTGGAAAAGATGCGTTTACAGTCGGGCGTAAGCATAAAACAAAACGCTGAACCCTATCAAAAAAGTTCAAACTGCTAAACAATATTTTATAAATACGTGTTGCAAATATAACTTTTAGGTTATATAATATAGGAAGAGGATATCATATGAAACTTCAAAAAATAGTGGGATTTCATCGAATTTATCAAGCTGAATGCTTTCAGGATGAATTCGAGATGATGATTGGCAAGAATAAAGGGGAAAGCAAGCGATACTTAAAATGGTTGTATGGCTGGCTTACCGTACTGGACGAAAAGGGTATAGATGTTCTTAATTTAGAGCAGTTTGAACAATTACAGAACACAAATAACCCCGTGCTATACGCAATTCGGCATCCGCATAGCCGGATCAACGAACGGTATATTTATGTGTATATGGATGGCGAAAGTGTGGTTTTATTAACGGCATTTAAGGAAAAGAGCGCAGCGGACTATAAAAACAGTATTTCACGCGCGACAAGAATTTTTTCCGAATTGGAGGGAAATAAAAATGAGTATTAAAGAAAAAATGCTATCTGCTGAAAACACGTCATGGCTGTTTGATTCCCTATCCGACGAGGAAAGGACTACGGCTGAATTTATTGCGTCTATTGCCGCGAGCATACAAATACAGCGCAAGAAGCTGGGAATAACTCAAAAGGAATTGGGCGATAAATTGAACGTATCTCAAGCAATCGTTTCCAGATGGGAAAACGGCGAAGAAAACTTCACTGTTGCGACCTTAGCCAAAATATCGGCTGCCTTGAATATTGCCCTGCAAAATCCGCTTTCCTCGCGTCCGGCGTAAGCACTACCTTCCTGTTTCCCGATCATCACGGTGACCGTTTGCGCCAAGGAACATACCGTGGCAACCGGATTCGATTCAGGGACTATAATGGCATCCGCCCCAAAACGCCTTATGAATTACGTCATACATTCTTTAGTGCGACAAAGGAATTGCCATCCGAACTAATAAAGCCTGTAGGCGGACATTCGGAAGGTTTCGACGGGGAGAATTATAAGCATAAGCTGGACGGCGACGCGCACCGCGCTGCCGTTATGATAGATAGCGTATTCCGGTCGATGTTAAAATAGGTACGGTATAAAGTACGGTATTCGCAAAACAAAAAACCGCTCTAACCCTATTGGTTAAGCGGTTTTTTTGGTGTGCCAGAAGGGATTCGAACCCCCGACCTCTTGATTCGTAGTCAAGCACTCTATCCAACTGAGCTACTGGCACAAACATAAAATTTAAAGCCTTATTATTGTATAATAAAGCCAACTGAAAGTCAATGTTTACATGGAAAATCTTCACATACTGCTTAAATTTTTATTAACAATGTTCACAAATCGCGCTTTTTTGCACCGTACACGTTATAATAATAAAATATAACGTTAAAGGGGCTTATATGATGCTTGCATATCTCGACCAAAGTATGCTTTTCGGAACGGCCGCAGCACTTTCCTGCGGTTTTTTAAACATACTGCTTTCCGCATTTACCACCATTGGCAACGGCGGTGTCATATGGATTGTCATCACCCTCGTTTTTTTGCTCGATAAACGCACGCGAAGGTGCGGCACAGCGCTTTTGTTTGCTATCGCGCTCACCTACATCGTTGGAAACGTAATCATCAAGGACCTTGTGATGCGCGAACGTCCGTTTGTGTTTTACGGCGTTTCACAGCTTCTTATTCCCGCCCCGCACGGTTTTTCCTTTCCGTCAGGGCACGCAGCTTCCTCCTTTGCCGCCTTAACTGTAATTTATTCCTGTTATAAAAAACTGCGCCTACCGGCAGCCATATGCGCGCTGCTCATAGCCTTTTCACGCGTTTATCTTTTTGTACACTTCCCGTCTGATGTGCTTGCGGGCGCTGTTTTAGGGTCGGTCTGCGCATATATTATACTTGCGTTGCTTAAGGTGACGAGAGTCAACCCACACGTTTCTCGCTTAGCTGCCTTGCATTGCTGACAAGCGGCTAAACGCCCGCAACAGCATTTATATTTTTAGACCTATAACCGTAAGTGCTGTATATAATGTATAACTTATATATTATTTATTAGAAATGC
>JAVXIJ010000167.1:0-3116 GCA_036648415.1 Christensenella sp. | reverse complement strand
AAAAAATATGCGGGCGATTATACGCCCGCACTCACAAATATTCCTCTTTTAAAAACCTTTACGGTGTCACAGGCGGCGTCGGCGGTGTCGGTTCCGCAGGCGGCGGCGTAGGTTCCGCAGACGGCGTCGGTGGTGCAGACGGCGCAGGCGGTGTCGGTGTCACAGGCGGCGTCGGTTCCACAGGCGGCGCTACCGGCTCCACCGGAGCACCCGTGCCGCGTCTTACCTTCGCCGGTTTATTATCATACGTTTCCACGCTGAATTTTTCCACCTTCACTTCTTTACCGTCCGCATCAATATAATGCTTATATGTCTGATAAGTTTTACCTAAATGCTCTTTAATAATCTGTTTCTCTGTGCCCGTCGGCAAGGACGGGTCGTCGATATAATTCACTCTTCCGCCGCCAAATGTGTTTGTCAGCTCGGAGGTAAATTCACGCGTCAGCCCATCGGCAAACTTCGGTCCGTAAATCTGCATACGTATTACGCCCGCGTTTCCGTCACATTTTGAAATTATAAAAATCGGCACGTCATAATTATTCTGTATTTTAAAATCAGGAGCACCCGTGGAAATTGTCGCGTCCAGCCCTCCGTCCACATAATCCAACGGCCACGAATGATGTGTACGGTCAACGACCTTAACTTCTGCGCGCAGCACCGCACCGTATAATGTAGAGTTGGTTTGGCATATTCCGCCGCCCGCCTCTTCTTTATATTCACCGTCCGAAATCCCGGGCGCGCCCTTCCAGCCGCGGTCAAATGTGCGCGGCCCCGCTTCTTTATTTATCGACCATGTTTCTCCGGGCTTTATTTCCACACCGTTTATAATGTCCGCCATTTTCCATACATTATATTTTCTGCCGGAAGCAGAAGACCCGTATTTTGTAGTAAAATCCCCGATTACGGCGTACTTATCCTTGATTTGCTCGAGCGTAAGCTTGGGCTGTACGACATTTGTTTGTGCCGTTACAGGCTCAAAGTTGTTTTGCTCAAGCTGCGCGTAAATCGTGTCCGCAAGCGCGGCGCTGTCCACTTCAAGCCCCACCGTCGCGTCCTTATAATCTATTTGCATATCCGTAAAAAGCTTATCCTCGTCCGACTGCTTCGTCATCACAACCGCCGCATCCGCAGCGGGAACGTTGATTTTTTCATCGTTAGCCGTAACAGACGCAAGAATGGTTTCTTTATCATATATAATCGGAAGCTCAATCTCTATGCCCTGCGTTTTAGCATCATTTATCTGCTTGCTGCGCTCTGCAAATGTGCCCTGCCTGCCGTAAATCATAGCCTGCATAAGCGCTTCATCCGTATCAATTTTTGCGCCCAGCTGCGCGCTGTCCAACGTATATTTATCTTCGTTTACCACATAATCAACAGAAATCCCCGCAAGCTCTTTTTGCGCTTCCGCCGCAAGCTCACTTTTGGCTTCGTCCATCGTTTTGCCGGAAAGATCCACGCCCGCCATCGAAACTCCGTCATAAAAAGTACCGTTATCTACAATTTGCTGCAAATTTTTTCCCGCGAGCGTCTGCGGTGTCAATAAAAATATACCCGCCGTCACTGCCGCCGCCGCAATAATCACGATTCCGACAATCAAAATAACCTTGTTTTTAGTGCTCCATGGTTTACGCGTTTTATTTTTTGGCTCTTTAAATTTATTTTTTCCGAATGTACCCGCCGCCGCCGCCGTTTCATCGGCGTTTATCGCGCCGCCCTTCGGTTCATCCGTATTCTCTGCGTCATATGCCGCCGTGTTTTTCTCTGCCGATACATCCGCTTCAGGAACATCCTGCACATTTTCCTCGACAAAAACATCGGAAACAGGCACGTCCTCCGCATCTAAAGGTGTCGGCTGCACATCCCCCGCTGCATCCTCGCCTATTTTACGCGCATACTTTCTGTTTTCCTCTTCGTTGTTATTCATTGCTCGGAACACCCAATTACCCTTTCAAATGCTTAATAATATATTGCTACCGCGCACCTATCGTAATATAGTATCTACGCATCCGCGGTCCGTCAAATTCACAAAAATAAATCCCCTGCCATACACCCGTCATAAGCTCGCCGTCGCACACAGGCACGCTCACGCTGTTACCCACGAGCATGGCTTTTAAATGTGCGGGCGAATTGCCCTCGCTGTGCCGATAAGCAATTTTCGGAACAAGCCCGTCAAGCGCCGAAAGCATATCCGCGCACACATCCGGGTCGGCATTTTCCGTTATCGTGATCCCCGCAGTAGTATGCGGGCAATGCACAACCGCAATGCCGTCCTTTATCCCGCTTTTTATAACAGCCTCGCGCACTTCACGCGTAATGTTCACAAACGCTTGTTTTTTATATGTTTGCAGCTCCGCCGTCTTCATATTCCCGTTACCTTTTCTTTTAATTTATATGATAAAACATAAAGGCTGTCCGAAAGATGCACATTTTCCACCGCTACGCCCTTGCGCACCGCCACATCCGCAGGCGCAAAATTCCAAATTGCTTTGATACCAAAGCTCACGAGCAAATCCGCCGATTGCTGGGCTTCTTCCTTGGGTGTGCAGATTATCGCAATGTCTATGTTGTTTACTTTAAGGTAATCACAAAGCGCGGTTACGCTTTGCACCGTATGCCCTACAACCTCCGTACCCACCTTTTGCAAATCATTATCAAAAATATCCAATACGTTAAAGCCCTCAAGCATAAAGTTTTGATAGCCGATAAGCGCCTGACCGATGCGCCCCGCACCGATAATGATAACGTTATAGCGTTGGTCAAGCCCCAAAATACGAGCAATCTCGTGCTTCAGCTTTTCCACACTGTAACCGTAGCCCTGTTGTCCGAAACCGCCGAAACAATTAAGGTCGCGGCGAATTTGCGATGCGTTAAGCCCCATTTCAAGGCTCATCTGTGAGGAAGATATTTTATCTATATCTTTGTTTTTTAACTCTTCAAGGTATCTGTAATATTTCGGTAAACGGCGTATAACCGCCGCCGATATTTTGTCACTCACGCCGTACCCTCCATCGCAAAATATATATACATTTATATTATACTACATACGCGCTTTTTTGTGTGAACAAATTTCGCAATTGTTTCACAATTTAACAATTATACACATTTGCGCTGATTAA
>JAVXIJ010000166.1:0-3160 GCA_036648415.1 Christensenella sp. | reverse complement strand
CGTACAGAGAATGCAGGTGTGACCTGCCGAAAAAATTATTTCGTATTTGCACAAAAAGGAGAAGCATTTGATGATAAATAAGGTTCTGATTGCTAATCGCGGAGAAATAGCCGTGCGCGTGATACGCGCTTGCCGCGAGATGGGGATAGAAACTGTGGCGGTATATTCTACAGCGGACGCAAGCGCGCTGCACACGCAGTTAGCGGATGAAGCGTTGTGCATTGGCCCGCCCGCGCCAAAGGACAGTTATTTGAGTGCATACAGTATACTTTCGGCGGCGAATATAGCGGGTGCGGATGCAATTCATCCGGGCTACGGCTTTTTATCGGAAAACTCAAAATTTGTACGGATGTGCAATAAAAGCAACGTTATTTTTATCGGCCCTGACGCGGACGCAATGGAAAAAATGGGCGATAAGCTTATGGCGCGGCGAATAATGACGGAGGCAAAAGTCCCCATTATCCCGGGCTCGTTAGAGGCATTAAAGGACGCCAAAATGGCGCAGAAAATCGCCAAAAAAGTGGGTTATCCCGTGATGATTAAGGCGGCGAACGGCGGCGGCGGGCGCGGTATTCGCAAGGTAGACAGAGAAGAGGATATTGAGTCGGCATTTAATGCGGCGTATAAAGAAGCGCTCGGGGCTTTTGGCGACGGCACGCTTTATATGGAAAAATGTATAACGGACGCGCGGCATATTGAAGTACAGATTATGTGTGACAATTACGGCAACGCGGTGTATTTATATGAACGGGAATGCTCGCTTCAGCGCAGAAATCAAAAGCTGATGGAGGAAGCGCCGAGTGTGGCATTTTCGAGCAAAAAGCGTGCGGAGATCGGTGAGGCGGCGGTGCGCGCGGCAAAGGCATCGGGCTATAAGAACGCGGGCACAATAGAATTTTTGTATGACGAGCCGTCAGAGCAATATTATTTTATGGAGCTTAACGCGCGCGTGCAGGTAGAGCACCCCGTGACGGAAATGATAACGGGAATCGACATTGTGCGCGAGCAGATATTAGTTGCAAACGGTGCAAAGCTTTCATTTGAGCAAAAGGATATTCCGCTTATGGGGCACGCGATCGAGTGCCGTATAAATGCAGAGGACCCGACCAAAAATTTCATGCCGTCTATGGGCACAATAGAAACGCTGCATCTTCCGGGCGGGCCGGGTGTGAGATTTGACACGGCGATGTATACGGGGTACAAAATCCCGCCGACATATGACAGCATGATAGGAAAACTGATTGTCCATGCGCCTACGCGCGAACGGGCAATGGCGAAAATGCGCGCCGCGCTGACGGAGCTTGTTGTGGACGGCGTGGAAACCAATGCGGATTTCCAGCTTGACTTGTTAAACAACGAGGACGTGATGGCGGGCAGGCTTGATACAGGGCTTGTAGGGCGCATTATGGAGGAAAAATAATCAATGGGTTTATTTTCTAAAAAGCGCAAGGACATTACAATGCGCGTGTATAGAACCAACCAGCAAACGCAAATGGCAGTGCAGGACGCAGAAGAGCTTGCGGCACAGCTTCCGATTGCTCATGATGAAGAGCAGGTCGAGGGTATGTGGGAAAAATGCCCGGAATGCGGCAGTGTAATTTATACTGACGACCTCATTGCGAATCTTAATGTGTGCACAAATTGCAAGCATCATTTCAGATTGAGCGCGCGTCAGCGGATTATGTATACTGTGGATGATGACACGTTTACGGAAACAAATCATAACCTTATCGGCGGCAACCCGCTTGATTTCCCGGGGTATGAACAAAAAATACAGAAGATACGCGGGTATACCAACGAAAAGGAATCCATTATAACGGGCACTTGCAAAATCGGCGGAGAGCCGTGTGTGCTTGCGGTGATGGACGGTTTTTTCATGATGGGTTCAATGGGCGCGGCGGTAGGCGAAAAGTTTACGCTTGCGGTGGAAGAGGCAATAAGCAGCGGCTTGCCGTTTATCGCGTTTACCGTTTCGGGCGGCGCGCGTATGCAGGAGGGGCTTATATCTCTTATGCAAATGAGCAAAACAAGCGCGGCGTTGGGCAAGCTTGACGCGGCGGGGCTGCCGTATTTTGCGGTGCTGACCGACCCGACAACGGGGGGTGTGACGGCGAGCTTTGCAATGCTTGGGGATGTGACAATCGCAGAGCCAAACGCGACCATAGGGTTTGCGGGCAGGCGCGTAATAGAACAAACAATGAAGCAAACACTTCCGTCTACATTTCAAACGGCGGAGTTTCAGCTGGAAAAGGGCTTTGTGGACATGATTGTTGAGCGCGGTGAAATGAAATCCACGCTTACAACGCTTTTGAAGCTGCATAAAGGGGGAAGCGCGAAATGAGTGAAAAACGTTCGGCATGGGAAATTGTACAGACGGCGCGCGACCCAAAGCGCATTACCTCACGATATATTATAGAGAATGTTTTCACCGATTTTACGGAGCTGCACGGGGACAAGCTTTTTGCGGATGACGGCGCGGTAATCGGCGGCATAGGTTTTTTAGATGATGTGGCGGTTACGGTTATCGGGCAGGAAAAGGGCGTTGATTTGCGGGATAAGGTGGCGCGTAATTTTGGATGTGCAAACCCTGAGGGGTATCGTAAATCACAGCGGCTGATGAAGCAGGCGGAGAAATTTCATCGTCCGCTTATATGTATCGTAGATACGCAGGGAGCGTTTTGCGGTGTGGGTGCAGAGGAACGCGGGGTGGCAGAAGCGATTGCGCGGAATATGCTGGAGCTTTCGCGGCTCAAGACACCTGTAATAAGCATTTTTATCGGCGAAGGGGGCAGCGGCGGAGCGATTGCGCTGGCGGTCGCGGATAGGCGTATGATGCTTTCAAATGCGGTTTATTCGATATTATCGCCCGAGGGCTTTTCGAGTATATTGTGGAAGGATTCATCGCGTGCGGCGGAAGCGGCAGAGCTTATGCGCATGACCGCGGATGAGGTTAAAAATTTAGGGCTTATAGATGATGTGCTGGAAGAACCTGTGGGCGGCGCTCGTGCAGAGGATGGCGGCGTGTTCGCGAAAAGTGTGAAAAAATACCTTTACGAGAGTTTGAAAGAACTTATGGCAGAGCCGGTTGATGAGCTGATTCAAAAACGGTATGATAAACTTAGGTCGTTCGGACAAGAGTCGGTGAAGGACGTATAATCGG
>JAVXIJ010000165.1:0-3188 GCA_036648415.1 Christensenella sp. | reverse complement strand
AAAAATCAGGCAACAGCTGCAAATATTGCGTGACAGGGGCGTTGTTGAATTTATACAGCGGGGCAAATACAGAAAGATAATGCCGTAATTGACCTAAAAATGCACACCATCGTTTAAAAGCGGTGGTGTTTTTTTGCTGAATTATGATTAAAACTGTTGTGAAGTGATTATAAAAAGATTAAACTGATGAAAAGAGACAACATGGAAAATCACAACGGTTTATATAATAATATGGAGGTAAAAAAATGGCACAGAGAATTATATTAAATGAAACATCATATTTTGGACAAGGGGCACTTGCAAATCTCAAAGAGGAGATCATGAAGCGCGGTTATAAAAAAGCGCTTATTGTGACGGATGCGAACCTTGTTGCGTGCGGTGTGACGGCAAAGGTCACAGATATTTTAGATGCGAACGGTTTTGCCTACAACACATTTTCGCAGGTTAAGGCAAATCCTACTGTTGAGGTGGTTAAAAAAGGCGTCAACGCGTTCGTGTTAAGCGGTGCGGATTACATTATCGCAATCGGCGGCGGTTCGCCTATTGATACGGCTAAGGCTGTGGGTATCATAATCAAAAACCCGCAGTTTTCGGATGTAGTGAGCCTTGAGGGTGCGCAAAATACTCCTAAAAAAGCGGTGCCCACCATTGCAATTCCTACGACCGCAGGCACGGCGGCGGAGGTCACTATCAATTATGTCATTACAGATGAAGAGAAAAAGCGCAAGTTTGTGTGCGTGGATGTGCACGATATTCCGCAGGTCGCTATTGTGGACCCTGATATGATGGCATCTATGCCGCGCGCACTTGTTGCGGCGACGGGTATGGACGCGCTTACACACGCGATTGAGGGCTACACCACCAAGGGTGCATGGGAAATGACGGATATGTTCCATTTGCAGGCAATTAAAATGATTGCTGCGAACCTTAAGGCGGCGGTGGACGGCGATATGCACGCAAAAGAGGAAATGGCGACCGCACAATATATTGCAGGCATGGGCTTTTCAAATGTGGGGCTCGGAGTGGTGCACGGCATGGCGCACCCGTTAGGCGCATTTTATGATACGCCGCACGGTGTGGCAAACGCGGTGCTGCTGCCATATGTGATGGAGCATAATGCAGATGCAACGGGTGAGCGGTATCGTGAAATAGCCCGCGCTATGGGTGTTCAAAACGTGGACGGAATGAACGCGGATGAGTATCGCGCGGCGGCGGTAAGCGCTGTGCGTGAGCTTTCAAGGGCAGTGGAGATTCCGCAGACGTTGGCGGAAATAGGTGTGCTTGAGGCGGATTTAGAGGCACTTGCAAGCTCGGCAATGTGTGATGTGTGCACGGGCGGAAATCCTAAGGATATGACGGAACAAAGTATTTTAGGTGTGTATAAATGGGCATTAAACGGCTAAATCAGTGAAGGAGGAAAGCATATGAATTTTCATGTATTGCACCCCGCAGATCAAATCTGCATGATGATGGAGCGTATTTACGCATTTGGCATGACCACAACCTCCGGCGGAAATCTTTCGATAATGGATTCGGACGGTGACATTTGGATTACTCCCGGTTCTATTGATAAAGGAACGCTTACTCGCGATGATATTATGCAGGTAAAACCTGACGGTACAATAATCGGTCCGCATAATCCGTCGGTGGAGCTGCCCTTTCACAGGATGGTTTACGAAAAACGTCCGGATATAAAAGCCGTGCTGCACGCGCATCCGCCGGCATTGGTGGCATATTCGGCACTTAATAAGAAGCCGCAGACGGAAATGATTGCCAGCGTAAATTATGTGTGCAACAATGTACAGACGGCGGACTATGCGTTGCCGGGTTCAAAAAAATTGGGCGACCTTATCGCGCAGAAATTCGAGGATGGGTCGGATATTGTAATGATGGTGAGCCACGGAGTGGTGGTGGGCGCGGGAAATCTGTATGATGCGTTTATGAAATTTGAAACGCTTGATTATTGTGCGCGCATAGAGATTAACGCAGCGCCGCTCGGCAAGCCGCGCGTGCTGACGCCCGAGGAGCTTAATATGTATTACACGCGCTCGTTCCCGCAGCTTGAGGATTATTATACGGGCGAATATAGCTCTGCTGAGCGGTATTATCGCTCGGTAATGTGCAAATTTATCAGACGCGCATATAATCAGCAGCTGTTTACGTCGACGCAGGGTACGTTTTCGCGCAGGCTTCCCGATGGTTCGTTTATAATTACGCCGTATAATAAAGACAGAATGTATCTTGAGCCTGAGGATATGGTAAACATCAGAAACGGGCGCAAGGAGCAGGGCAAAAATCCGTCACGCGCGGTAAAAATGCACCAGGCGATTTATGAGAGGCATCCCGATATAAATGCAGTTGCAATTGCGCATCCGCCGAATATCATGGCATTTGCGGTTACGGACGCGGAGTTTGATGCGCGGCTGATACCTGAGAGCTACATCATGCTTAAGCAGGTGCAGCGGCTGCCGTACGGCGCAAATCTTGCGGAGCATAATCAAGTAGTGGATACGATTTCTATGAAAAATCCTGTGGAAATCATTGAAAATGATTGCGTGGTAATTGCGGGGTCGGGGCTGCTCAATGTGTTTGACCGTTTAGAGGTGTTGGAATATTCAGCTAAATCTGTGCTTGCGGCAAAGCAGCTCGGAGAGCCATATACGATAAGCGCCGATGAGGTCAAGGAAATAGAAGTGGCGTTCAAGCTGTAAACAATGTAAAAAAGGCTGCTCGTGAATAATTTTTCGCGGCAGCTTTTTTTTTGTAAAATTTTTTCGCGGGTATACCTTAAATGGTAAGCGGCGGGTGTATGCTTAAGGTGATGACAAGCGAGAAACGCGTATATTCGATCCTTGTCACATTAGGTTATGAGGTGGTTTGCAATGTGTGAAAAAGAAGCGGCGGATCAGGTGGATGAGATTATATGGGCGGCTATTATGCGTATTGAAGCTGATAATTGACGCTTCAATATAAAAAAAGGAGTGAAATATTATGTTTCTGTTGTTTTTGGCGATTTTGGCAGTGCCTATTTTGTTAATTCTCGAGGTTGCAAAAAAATCATAGACGCAGTACACGGGCTGAGTATATATTGTTTTCGTCTGCAAAATAAAGAGGGCTGCTCCGCAGGAGCAGCCCTCAGGCTGTCGATAAAGCCGCAACCGTCATTTTGCCTAACGGTAAAATGACTT
>JAVXIJ010000164.1:0-3220 GCA_036648415.1 Christensenella sp. | reverse complement strand
CCCACACCCATCCCACACCCCCCACACCACAAAAACAAAAAAAGCGTGCCGCAACCGCGGCACGCTTTTTTCATTTTCTACCCTTATTTTGCCTTTTCAACCCCTAAAGTCACTTTTTCAGAGTTGATATTCCATTCCTTTTCATAACCCGCCGTTGTGCCGTATTGCACACCGCACGCCATTACCTCGCGCAAAATTTGGTCTTCATTGTTTTCCATAATCTGCGTGATTTTGTCATTTCCTTTGGCGGAAAGCTCGATTTTATCGGTTACGTCAAACCCCGCTTCCTTGCGCATCGTCTGAATCTTAGAAATAAGCTCGCGCACATTTCCCTCCTCAATAAGCTCCGGTGTCAGCGCCGTATCAATAATAACGGCATAATCGCCCCCCGTTTCTGCCACAAAACCCTCGCGCTGCGCAGGCTCAATAAGCACATCCTCCTCCGTCAGCGAAACGTGCTCGCCCGCCACATCAAATTCATATGCGCCGCCGCCCCGCACCGTGCTCACCACCGCAATGCCGTCGCACTGCGCAAGATGTGTACGAATCCCGTTCAAAAGCTTGCCGTATTTCGGCCCTAACGTGCGCATCTGCGGTTTTACGTTGTATGTAATATACTCCGCCGCCGCCGCGCCGAGCTCCACCTCTTTTGCGTTTAACTCCCCGCGAATAACCCCCAAATACGTTTCATCCAGGTGGTCTATACCGCTCACATAAATCTTGCCTACAGGCTGACGATTTTTGATGTTTGCGGTGTTTCTGCACGCGCGCCCGAGGTTCACCACGTTTAACACCGCGTCCATATCGCGCTCTAACTGCTCATCGATCCGTGCCGCACAAGGCTGCGGATAATCACACAAATGCACGGAAATCGGCGCATTTTTATCGTTCGTGCGCACCAAATTCTGATAAATGCTCTCCGCAATAAAGGGCGTAAACGGCGCAATAAGCTTTGCAACACTCTCCAAAACCGTATAAAGCGTCATGTACGCATCAATTTTGTCCTGCTCCATTCCGCTGCCCCAAAACCGCTCGCGGCTTCTGCGCACATACCAGTTAGAAAGCTCGTCCACAAAACGGTTAAGCTCGCGCGCCGGCTCTGCAATGCGGTAATTATCAAGGTGCTCACTCACCGATTTCACAAGCGAATTAAGCCGCGACAACACCCATTTATCCATCACATTTGTGGGCTCAAGCGTATATTTCGTGGGGTCAAAGCTGTCAATATCCGCATACAAAATATAAAAAGCATACGTATTCCACAGCGTACCCATAAACTTCCGCTGCGTTTCGCTCACCGCGTCATCATAAAACCTCGAGGGCAGCCACGGCGCACTTGACGAATAAAAATACCACCGCACCGCGTCCGCGCCCTGCTTGTCAAGCACGCTCCACGGGTCGACAACATTTCCCTTGTGCTTGCTCATTTTAAGCCCGTCCTTGTCCTGAACGTGCCCAAGCACTATGCAGTTTTCAAAGGGCGCCTTGTCAAAAATAAGCGCGCCGATTGCGAGCAGTGTATAAAACCAGCCGCGCGTTTGGTCGACAGCCTCACTGATAAAGTTCGCCGGGAAATGGCTTTCAAATTCCTCTTTGTTTTCAAAGGGGTAGTGCCACTGCGCAAAAGGCATACTGCCGCTGTCATACCAACAATCAATAACCTCGGGCACGCGGTGCATACTCCCGCCGCATTTCGGACATTTGAGCGTAATCGGGTCAAGGAACGGTTTGTGCAGCTCAATATCCTCGGGCACTTCCTGCTCCGCCCTTTCCCTCAGCTCTGCGCGCGAGCCAATCACATGGGTTTCGCCGCAATCGCACACCCAAACGGGCAGCGGTGTTCCCCAATATCTTTCGCGGGAAATACCCCAATCTATAACATTTTCAAGAAAATTCCCCATGCGTCCGTCGCGTATGTTTTCGGGCATCCAATTGACGCTCGCATTGTTTTTCATCAAATTATCTCTCAGCTCTGTCATTTTTATGAACCACGAGCTGCGCGCATAATAGATAAGCGGCGTATCACACCGCCAACAGAACGGATAACTGTGCTCATACGGCAGCTCCGCAAACAACAACCCGCGCTCGCGCAGATCCTCAATAATAAGCTTGTCCGCTTTTTTGACGGTTACACCCACCCACGCGGTTTCCTCGCTCATCGTGCCGTCGGGCTTTACAAGCTGCACAAACGGCAAATCATATTTTTTGCCGACCGCCGCATCGTCCTCGCCGAACGCCGGCGCAATATGCACAATTCCGCTGCCGTCCGTCAGCGTGACGTATGTGTCACAAGCGATATACCACGCTTTTTTATCCGTTTTTGCAAAATCAAACAACGGCTCGTATTCCTTATACTCAAGCTCCTTGCCCGTAAACTTCTTAACAATATGCGCGTCCTCGCCCAAAAGCTTTTCGCACAGCGCTTTTGCCAAATAATATTGATCGCCGTTTTTATCCTGCGCCAACACATATTCCTCGTTGGGATTTACGCACAGCGCAACATTCGACGGAAGCGTCCACGGCGTTGTCGTCCACGCCAAAAAATACGCATCCTCATTTTTCACGCGAAAACGCACAAATATTGAGGTTTCCTTTACATCCTTATACCCCTGCGCCACCTCATGCGATGAAAGCGCCGTCCCGCAGCGCGGGCAATACGGCACAATTTTGTGTCCGTGGTATAAAAGCCCCTTGTTCGCGATTTCTTTAAGCGACCACCACACCGATTCGATGTAGTTGTTATCATATGTGATGTACGGGTTCTCCATATCCGCCCAATATCCCACGCGGTCAGACATTTTCTCCCAATCGCCTTTATATTTCCACACGGATTCCTTGCATTTTTCAATAAACGGCTCTACACCGTATTCTTCAATCTGTTCCTTGCCGTCAAGCCCCAGCATTTTTTCCACTTCAAGCTCCACCGGCAGCCCGTGCGTGTCCCAACCCGCTTTTCTCAGCACGTTGTAGCCCTGCATGGTTTTGTACCGCGGAATAAGGTCCTTTATGCACCGCGTCAAAATATGCCCGATATGCGGCTTGCCGTTTGCCGTCGGCGGTCCGTCATAAAACGTAAACTCGGGCTTGCCCGCGCTCTCATCCATGCTCTTTTCAAATATTTTGTTTTCGTGCCAAAAATCAAGCACTTGAAGCTCCCTGTCGCTGAACTTTAAATCTGTAGGTACTTTTTTATACATTGTGTAAAACTCCTTTTCAAAAA
>JAVXIJ010000163.1:0-3231 GCA_036648415.1 Christensenella sp. | reverse complement strand
CTTGCCTTTTTCCCCGCGTTCGGTTACAATAACAGTAACATTTCATATTAACAATACACGTATTTATTTACAAAAATTAAAATTGTTTTGCATTCCATGCAATAAAACCTTTCCTCTGCGCGTTATAAGAGTGAAAGCATTAAACGTAAGCGCGCAGAGCGCCGCTGTACTTAAACACGAAAGGGGAAATAAAAATGGAAAAAACAGCTTCTAAAGGCAAGAAAATCGGAATAATCACGGGGGCTATCGTCGCAACTGTACTTATTATATTTGCGGCAATGTTCGTGCTCTCTCCCGCACATCTCATAACCATGGATGTCAACCCCTCTATCAGCATTGAAACCAACAGGCTCGGCAGAGTCGTTTCCGTAAACGGTATAAACGATGATGCAAAGGCAATCCTTGCAAACTACAATGCCAAGGGCAAGGTGTTAGAGAACGTTGTATCCGAGCTCGCCGACCTGCTCATTGTCAACGGATATTTGCAAAACGGCACCGAGGACGTGCTTGTAACAGTGCGCGGCGACTCCGAAGCCACCGCCAACATGGACAAAATGAACAGCGCAATTGCGGGCTATATGGAGCAAAAGGGCATTAAAGCCAACATCAGCAGCCGCATAGAAAACTTTACGGCAGAAGATATTGCAAAAGCGGAGCAACAGCAAATGTCCGTAGGTAAAATGTTATTGTTAGAACACCTTTCCGGCGGAGATCCGGCTGTTTTCACACAGCTTACAAACATGAACATCACAGAATTAAATAAGGCTGCCTCCAAAAAAGGCGTTGATTTAGATGAACTCGACGGTAAATCCTTAGATTCACCATTGACGCAAAAAGACATTGATGAAATCTTTGAAGATTCCGCTAATGAAGCGCTGGAAAATGAAGCCGACATAGCTAAGGATGCGGCGGATGCCAAAGAAGAGGAAGCAGAAGTTGCGGCGGACGCAGCAAAAGAGCAATCGGATGTTGATGCCGACACGGCTGCAACAGCTGCGGATGAGCAAGCAGAAAAGACCGCTGCCGAAGCCGACGCAGCAAAAGACGCTGAAGACAAACAAAAAGAGCAAGTAAAAGCGGACGCTGAAGCTGCAAAAGACGCTGAAGATGAGCGCAAGGCCGAGGAAGAAGCCAAAGCCGAGGAAGAGCGCGAGGCTGCTGAAGCTGCCGAGGCCGAAGCCGCCGAAGCTGCTGAAGCTGAAGAAACCGAAGAACCTGCACCTATGGACGACGAAGGCTGAAAATACAAGTGAGCGCGGGTATAACTGTTATATCCGCGTTCACAATAATGACATTTGAAAGGCAATTATGCTGTTACTTGTAATGGAGCTTCATTCCCGACAGCACCGCAATAATATTGAACTTGATGAGGGCATATTTACTCTGATAGCCAACGGAGATAATGATGCTCTTGCTTTTTTATATACAAAAACAGAGCGAATTATGTACGCGTATGTGCTGTCCGTTATAAAGGACCCGCACGCCACCCAAGATATAGTGAGCGAGATATACATAAGAATTAAAAGAGCCGCGCACCTATATAAGCCAATGTGCAAACCTCTTGCGTGGATGTTCTCCATTGCTAAAAATCTATCTCTTGATTATCTGCGCCGACATCCGCAAACAAATGACGCCGTTATTTTGGACGATGACCTTAGATTCTCTTGTGTAGAAGACCCCACCGAACGTTTGGTGCTGCGCACCGCCATAATGAGCCTTAATGAAGAAGAGCGCAAAATTGTAATGCTGCACGTTGTCGCGGGGCTTAAGCACCGCGAGCTTGCAACAATAATGAAGCTTCCGCTGTCCACGGTGCTGTCCAAATATCATCGTGCACTTGCGAAATTAAAAACGTTTTTAACCAATGAGGGCATACGCCTATGAAAAATATAGAAAAAATACTTGCGCGCGCGGCAACAAAGCTGCCTCACCCGCCCATCGAAAAAATACTGACGGCAAACGCGCCGCAGATGTGCGAGCATGACTATATAACAGAGCAGCCGACCGCACAGCCTGTGCGCAAAAAACCTGCGCGTATACTCACATATGCCGCCACGGCGTGTGCCATGCTGGCAATATTAGTGTTTGGGCTTGTTGCTAATATGTCCCCTCTTGCAATGTACAGCATTGTTGAGCTGGACATCAACCCCGGAATAGAATTGCGGCTTGACAAGCACGACAAGGTTCTTGAGGTTGTCGGAATAAATGACGAGGCAAAAGCTATGCTGGCGCACACTTCCTTTGCCGATAAAACGCTGGACGAATCCCTCTCCATGCTCACCGCGCTTTTAGTGCAGGACGGCTATTTCCCGCAGAATCGCGGCGCAATATTGTTGTCTGTAAGCGACCGCGACGATATGCGGGCGGCGGAGCTTAGCAAAGCCATTACCATAGAATTAGAAAAAATGCTGAAAAGCAACGGTGTTCACGCAAATATCATGGCGCAGGACATTAAAAGCGACCGAAAACTGCAAAATTCCGCACAAAAATACGGCATTTCTATGGGGCATATGTCAATTATCGAGCACATAATGGCGGTTAATCCGGCTGTTACGATTGAAGAACTGCTCAAGCTTTCATCTCAAGAGCTTATTGATATGCTTGATGACACCGGTGTAACAACAGATGACGGGCATTTCAAGCTATACATCAGCGACGACGACGATGAAGATGACTATGAAAGTGACGCCGCGCCTACCGCGGCGCGCAACACCGAGACGCCCGCGCCCACCCGCGCCCCGTCCGCACCTACAAGTGCGCCCGCTTCAGCTGCAAGTCCCACACCAACGGCAAATACCGATAAAACTAACACGCACACAACCGACGATACAGACAGCAGCGACGAGCCGCACACCGACAGCAGCACCGATGATACAGATTCGCAGGATGAAGTGCCGGATGCCGAGAGCGAGCCACAGGACAATAACGACGACAGCGCCGAGCCAACGCCCACCTACAGCGACCCACCCGAGCCTTCGGATAATCCTGACGGCACAGACGAAAATACAAATGACACCGACAGCACCGACCCCGCCGACAAAAATATTGCCGAGCCAACAGACGACGTGTGAAAACATCCGCGATTGCGGTGCAGCCCTTAAAACCCTAAGACCTTGGGGCTCTGCCCTACAGCTTTTTGATTGAAAAAATTATGGTAAAAGCTGCATGCTGCGCGACAAACCCCGCAAGGGAGCAAGCTCCCTTGACCCGAAATGCTCCGCATTTCTAACA
>JAVXIJ010000162.1:0-3237 GCA_036648415.1 Christensenella sp. | reverse complement strand
GTACAAAATAAATTTTAAAAGTGATGATGTGCCGCTTTTTGGCGGTATATGAAAGCAAAAGCACAAACAAAGGCGGCATTATGCCGCCTCAGGCTGTCGATAAAGCCGCAACCGTCATTTTGCCTAACGGTAAAATGACTTACTGTGTCAGCTTCACTTGCAAAAACATCGATGAATTGTTTATTCTATCTCAGCTTTTGCAAGCTTCGCTTCCTTGTCTTGCGACTTTCTTAACAGCCTTTATTTTGCCTATAAATGAAAATATAATTTCATATTGATATATTATTGCTAAAATGATAATATAAACAGTAGAAATATTGTGTTGTTTTGACTTTATGCTGTGCGTGAGGGGTGAGTTTTTTTTGAACGGGGAATTGATTAAATTTCGTCAAAATGAAATATATGAATATATTAAAAAGCGCAATGTGAGCACGATAGAAGGCATAAGCGAGGGGCTTTTAATGTCGCAGTCGACGGTTCGCCGTGATTTAAGACAGCTTGCGGCAGAGCAAAAAATTGTGATGTTCCACGGCGGAGTATCGGCAAATGTCGGAGATGAACCTTTTACAGAGCGCAAAATTAAGCATTCGCGGGAAAAAGAAGCGATTGGAGCGTATGCGGCACGGTTGGTGGCGGCGGGCGAGATGATTTATATCGGCGGCGGTTCGTCTGCGTACGCATTTGCAGATGCACTTTCGCGCCGCAGGGATCTTGAGGATGTCACGGTGGTGAGCGCCGCGATAAATATTGCAAATTGTTTTGTAAAAACGGCAGGCGTGCGCGCAATAGTGACGGGCGGTGTGCTTACCGCGTCGGATGAGAGCATGACGTCGCAAATGACGCTCCTTGCGCTTGCGGCATTTAATTTCAAAAAAGCGTTTTTGGGCGTGCAGGGGATTACGCGGGAGCACGGGTATACATTGCCGAATATGGGGTTGGCTGAATTGAAAAAGACCGTTATTGCGCATACCGAAAAGCTTGTGCTGTTATGTGATCATACAAAATTCGGCAGAATCGGCACATACAACATTTGCCCGATTGAGCGCGTTGATGTGGTTGTAAGCGAAGCGCGTGAAGGGTGCGCCGCGCAATATGCGGAGCTTAAGGCGGCGGGTGTAAAATTGATTTTTTGCGATAAACAGTATAAAAAACGTCCGCAGGACGATTAAATTTATAGGGAGAAAAGTAAAATGAATGTAAAAGAAGCGGCACATATGATTGACATCAGTGCGGTGAGAACACATCACACAATGTCGGATATTGAGGAAATTGTGGGCTATGCAAAGGAATATCAGTTTATAAATGTACACGTATTGCCAAATTGGATGAAGCAGCTTTCACAAATGCTTGAGGGCGCAGAGGGCGTTTATGCGGGCGGACCTGTTGGTTTTCCGTCGGGGGCGCATAAGACGCAGACGAAAATTTTGGAGGCAGCGGGGCTCATTGAGGACGGTATCGAGGAGATGGACATTGTAATGAATGTCGGTCGGTTTAAAAATAAGGAATATGATTATGTGTTAAATGAGCTAAAACAGATTATCGCGCTTGCAAGAAACGCGGGGCGTCCGATACTTACAAAGGTGCTGATTGAGCTCAATTGTCTTACAGATGATGAAATGGATAAGGCGTGCGAGCTGGTTGTTAAAAGCGGCGCGGATTTCCTCAAAACGGGTACGGGCTGGGTCCCGGGGGACGCGAACATTGAGCGCATACGCAAAATCAAGAAAAATCTTGCGGGCACGGGCGTGAAGGTTAAGGCGGCGGGCGGCATTCGTACGCGCGCGGAGTTTGATGAGCTTTTGGCGATGGGCGTGGAGCGGTTCGGCATAAATACACAATCGGCGATTGAGATTGTTAAGTCATTTGAATAAAAACCACATGTAATGATTAAAAATATTTACAGATATGCACAAAAAAACCGTTTCGCGAAAAAGTGAAACGGTTTTTTGGTTTGTCAGCCCGGAAAAAATCAAACGTATGATTTTACAACGCCGCAAGACAAAAAGCGGAGCTGCATCAGAAGCCTTGTATGAGGCACGCTTTGATGAAGTCATCTATTTCGCCGTCCATTACAGCGTTGATATTGCCTTTTTCGACGCCGGTGCGATGGTCCTTTGCCATGGTGTACGGGCAAAAAACATAAGAACGAATCTGGCTGCCCCATTCTATGCGCTTTTGGTCGCCTTTAATTTCGGACATGTGTGCCAAGCGGTCTTCCTCACGCTTTTCCGCAAGCTTAGATTTTAGCATGCGCATTGCCGTTTCGCGGTTTTGCAGCTGTGAGCGTTCGTTTTGGCATTGCACGACAATTCCCGAGGGAAAATGTGTGATGCGAATTGCGGAAGAGGTTTTATTGACGTGCTGTCCGCCCGCGCCCGATGAACGGTATGTATCCACACGTATATCGTCCGCCGCGACCTCAATATCGTTGTCGGCATCATCAATTTCGGGCATAACGTCGAGCGACGCAAAAGAGGTGTGCCGCCGCGCGTTGGAATCAAACGGAGAGATACGCACAAGACGATGTACGCCCTTTTCGTTGCGTAAATATCCATAGGCGTTATCACCGCTAATCAGCATGGTGACGCTTTTTACGCCGGCGTCATCCCCGTCAAGGAAATCGAGTATTTTTACTTCATAGCCGTGGCGCTCCGCCCAGCGCGTATACATACGCATAAGCATTTGTGCCCAATCCTGCGCCTCTGTGCCGCCTGCGCCCGCGTGCAGCGATATGATGGCGTTGCAGGCATCATATGTGCCCGAAAGCAATGTTTCCAAATGAAAATCCGTGATGTTTTTTTCAAAGTCGGAAAGCTCGGTGTTAAGCTCGGCGAGCAGCTCGTCATCCTGCTCCTCATCTACCATATCCACAAGCACTTCTAAATCCGCAAGCGCGGAATGAAGCTTATCGCATTTTGTGATTTTAGCTTTCAAGGGTTTCTCGTGTTTAGTTACTTTGTTTGCTGCTTCAACATCATTCCAAAAGTCAGGCGCTTCCATTTGCGTTGTAAGCTCTGCAAGCTCCGCCTTAAGCGCGGGTAAATCAAGTGATGCGGTCGCTTCTGACAATTTTTGCTTGGCATCTTGTATTCTTTGTTTTTGGTCGTCCGTTATGATCATTTATTAACCTCTATATTCTTTAAAACATCGTTGTTGTATGTTTTTCTACTGAATAATATTACCAATTATGGGCTCGCATGTCAACTAAAGTGAGCACGCGCGCGGCAGGTGTTTTAT
>JAVXIJ010000161.1:0-3237 GCA_036648415.1 Christensenella sp. | reverse complement strand
CGCGCCCTTACCGTTCCTCCACCAACGCGGCATAAATCGCCCTTACCGCCTTTTCAAAATCGTCATTTTCCACACCTACAATAATATTTATTTCGCTCGAGCCCTGGTCTATCATGCGCACATTTACATGATGCTTGGCAAGCGCCGCAAAAAGCTTTGCCGATATACCGACCTTGCGTATCATGCCTTGCCCCACCGTGGCAATAATCGCCATGTTGGATGAAACCTCCACGCTGTCCGGCTTGCACATTTTATGTATCTCGTCAATCAGCTCTTCAATACATCCGCGAATACGCACATCCGCCACCACAATGGAAACCGTATCAATGGATGACGGCATATGCTCAAACGACAGCCCGAATTTCTCCAGACACATAAGCACCTTGCGCACAAACCCGATTTCTTTATTCATGCCGTCTTTTTCAATGGTAATAACCGTAAAATTCTTTTTGCCCGCAATGCCCGTAATGCCGTCGCGCCTGCCGAGATTTCCCTCAATCGCGGGAATAATCATCGTGCCGTCATTTTTCGGTTCATTTGTATTTCGCACATTTATGGGAATTGCCGCCTCCAGCACCGGGAAAATACTGTCCTCGTGCAGCACGCTCGCACCCATATATGCAAGCTCTCTAAGCTCGCGATATGTCACAAAATCAATCTTTTCAGGGTCTTTTACAATGCGTGGGTCTGCCATCATAAACCCTGATACGTCCGTCCAGTTTTCATATAAATCGGCGTTTGCCGCACGCGACACTATAGCGCCCGTGATGTCGCTCCCCCCGCGTGAAAATGTCTTGATTTGCCCGTTTGGCATACTCCCGTAAAACCCGGGGATAACCGCGCGCTCGTGCACCTTAAGCGCCCCCGGCAGCACCGCCAGCGTCTTTTTTGCGTCATAATGCCCGTCCTCATCAAAAAAAATCACATCCGCCGCGTCTATAAAGTCATACCCCAAATAATCCGCAATCAGCAGCCCATTAAGGTATTCGCCGCGGGATGCCGCATAATCCACGTTTGCGCCCGTTTTGATGTCCGAAAGCATCCGCTCCAAATATTCCTCAATTTTAATGCTAAGCCCGAGTTCATCCCGAATAGCGGTGTATCGCTGCACAATTTGCTCGTAAATCGCCTGCGTATCATCAAAATGCGTTGCCGCGTCATGCAGCGCATACAGCAAATCCGTAACCTTTACATCCTCCGCAAACCGCTTCCCGGGTGCCGACGGCACCACAAACTTTCTTGCCTCATCCGCGTCGATGATTTCTCTCATCTTAACAATTTGTTCCGCGCACGCAAGCGAGCTTCCGCCGAACTTTGCTACCTTAACCGCCATTTTCTTTCTCCCACAGTTTTATTATATACTTTATTCCTCTGTCATTTCCGTTTCATTATACTCCAAAAGCCGTCCCTCAAGATAATAACGTTTTTCCGCAGCTTCGCCCAACGAAAAAGTCTTTTTGGGCAGCACGCCGCATTTTACGATCATGTCAAAAAACTCTGATTTATCCATGCTGTCAAAATAAAAGCCTATGTTGTCATACTGCTTTGCAAGCTCCGCAAATGCGTCGTCACCATGAATATAATCAATGTGCGCCGATGAGTTTGTCGCGATATATTCGTCAAAAATTTCCTGTACCTCGCCCACCGCAAGCGGATGAGTTGGGTTTTCAATTATAATGCGTCCCGCTCCGTCACGATACAAAAACGGTATTTGATATGTACCGTTATCCTCCGTTTTCGCGCGCCAACGCCCAAACACCAGCTTTGCCTGTTTGCCGCGCTCACGCAGCCGTTCCACAATATATTGCACACATCCCGCAGGATTCACCCCAAACATCACGCGATGAATAGGCATAAACTCCACCGCCGAATCCCGCAGATTTATCACCTCGCAAAGCGCATATCTAAGCGGGCTGCTTTCGCGTTCCTCCGCGTCAAGTCCTTCTTTTGCTTCATCCCAAATCGCCTTTGCCGTTGCCAGTGAATGGTTGCCGTCACCCACGCAAAACTGCATATTGTCGCGCTTTGGCAGTGCGTCAATCGCCGATACAAAGCCCTCCTCGAGCTTAGGATTGTTGACTAACCACCCCTCAACTCTTCCGCCGTCCATCATCAAATCAAAATCATAAAGCTTCGGCAGCGTGTTGCGCTGCATATGCAGCGGCCCGATAACGCTGTCCGCCTCATCATCAATAAGCAGCATAATGTGCGGCAGCTCCACCGCCGCCCCGCGCCGTATCTCCACTCGCGGCGGAATACGCGAAAGCACCGTTTGCTCTGTCGCGCGCAAAAGCGGCTTGTTTTCCGTTTTATAATCATATTGTTCTAAATCCATTGCAAGCAAAAGCCCCTTGCGCACCTTGCCGCCTATATGTCGCTCTGTCAGCACCGCGCCCCGAGGAAGCTCCGTCAAAATACCGTCCTGCAAATAAACGCGCATAGTATCTTTTAAGCTCGCAATATACTCGCTCACATTTTCGTCTTCCAGTAAAACCTCAGGCAGGGTTATATTGAGCGCCGACGGCGCATTTCCCACGAATTTCTCCACATTTTTCCAATAATTCGGTTGGGAAGAAAACTGGTCACACGCAACGCATGCCCATTTTTCCAAATTCACATTTTCCGCGGGCAAAAGTACCTTTGGTATTATATATCCTTGGTTTTTTTTCATGCTGTCCTCCACTTTTTATATCCCCACCGAATATAGATACTAATATACCAGTTTTTCCCCGTTTTTTCAAGCAAAACATAAGCATACCGGACTCAAACCAATGCGCCTGAAACAAAGCTTTTCGCCTGCTCCGCCCCGAGACCCCGCAAGGGAGCAAGCTCCCTTGACCCGAAATGCTCCGCATTTCTACTAAAAATATATGGGTTATACATTATATATAGCTCATAACGGTTATGTCCCAAAAAATTTAATTGCTGTTGCGGGCTGATACCCCCGCATTTGTAGGGCGCTCATGAACTGCACCATCAATCCCCCGCATTTGTAAGGGCGGATACCATCCGCCCGTGACTTTAAAGTTCAAAACCTCGGGGCTACGCCCCGAAGCCCCGCATTTGTAGGGGCGGATACCATCCGCCCGCCTAACCTTACTGCAACCACTGCCGCTCCCGCTGTCCGCACAACCATCCGCCCGCGCTCTTAAAGGTCAAGACCTTGGGGCTCTGCCCCAAGACCCCGCAAGGGAGCAAGCGCCCTTGACCCGAAATGCTCCGCCTTTCGACGAAAAA
>JAVXIJ010000160.1:1265-3275 GCA_036648415.1 Christensenella sp. | reverse complement strand
TCTATCTGCTGCCGCTTAATCAATTCTGCAAAATATCCTTTTTGATTACAAAGCTCTGTATAGGTCCCATCCTCCACAATATGTCCGTCGCCAAGCACAATAATCCGATCGCATTCTTTTATGGTGGAAAGCCTGTGCGCAATCACAATTCTTGTGCAGTCAAGCCTTGCAAGCGCCTCTGATACATTCCTTTGTGTGATGTTATCAAGCGCACTTGTCGCCTCATCAAATAATAAAATACGTGGCTTTGATGCAACCGCCCGTGCAATCATAATACGCTGCTTTTGCCCGCCAGAAACACCGCCGCTTCCCTCCGATATAACGGTATTCATGCCCATAGGCATCTCACGAATATCATCTGCAATCCCTGCAATCTCCGCCGCTTCCCACGCCTCTTTCACTGTCAAATTCGGTGATGTGATGGCTATATTGGAAAAAATGTCCCCCGCAAACAATTTACCGTCCTGTATCACCACGCCGATTTTTCGTCTGAGTGACGGTAAATCAAGTGTTTTTATATCTCTTTCATCATAATAAACCGCACCCTTACACGCCGTTTCAAACCCAATCAGCAGGCGCAGCAATGTGGACTTTCCGCATCCTGTTTTGCCTACTATCCCAACATATTGCCCTGCATCAACTTTAATTGTGAGGTTATCAAGCACCATAGGCGTATCTTCCGTATACCGAAAAGAAACATTATCGACCTCAATCTTTCCGCCTAACGACGTCACCATTTTTTTATTTTCTGCGGTTTCAGGCATGGTTTTAAAAAACGGCTTTATCATATCCAGCACAGGATTCACATATGCAAAAGCCACCGCAACGGTAGAAAGCGAAGCAAACGCACCGCTCAGCATTCCATATGTTGCATTAAACCCCATATAATCTGAAACTGCTATGTGCGCGCTTATCGCCGAATAGTAAATCACAATAACCCCAACCAATGATATAGCTGAAATAACAACATTTCCTATTTTTAAAAACGTCGGTGGGTCATATTGTAAACGCGCCACCTTTGTATATTGCCCCGCCCAACGCGCAAATGCCCTTTTTTCCGCACCTGCCGTTTTGATTTTTTGGATTCCCGTAATCAGTGCAAACACAAGCCCATCTGTTTTTGCAGAATCGTCCATTTGCTTCTTTAGAATTTTGGAACGAATTACCACAATTGCCACGGTGATTGCCGCCGTCGCAAATATAATGATTGCAGCTGGCAATGCCAATTCTGGTGCAAAACTAAAAATCTGCACAACATATATCAGCGAAAAAAGCGCTGTAAGTCCGCTTGTCAGAAGTGCATCCAACAGCATATTGCAAACCTCGCTTAGATTTTGCAGTCGTGTGGCAATCTCGCCCGAACTAAACTTTGCAAAAAATTCTGTGGGCAATGAAAGCGTGCGCATCATTCCCGCCGCCTCCAGCATTACGTCTAATTTTGTTTTTATGCGCGTCAATATAATACTTTTCGCAACCGAAATCAGCGCCGCAGATGTCGTTGCCCCAATCAAAAAGAAAACAATAGGCAATATCACGCCCGCGCTTCCGCCTTGCATCACATCACCGAATAAAAGTTTTGTAATCATCGGCGGCAATAGCCCAACAAGCGTCACCAACAGTGTGGTAAGCGCCACAAAAAATAAATCTGCACGGCTTAGTATGCTTGCAATATATCTAACCAGCTCTTTTGTGCCTATTTCTTTTTGCGGTAACGGCTTATAAAAACAAATCGCATCCTTACTAAGCCCCGCTGCAACTTTTTTTGTCACACGCACCTTTTGCGCTGTTGCAGGATAAAAAACCATATAACCCGTAAACGCATGAGGCAAAATAGCAACGGTTGTGCCGTCTGTGGTTTGCCCAAGCATTGCGCCCATGGCATTTTTATACCAATCATCCTCCAGCCGCACCGCTCTGCGCATCATTCCCGCCGGACGCAGTAAATAATCAAGCTGTTCATCTAAATCTTCAATCTCTTTTGGCAATTCCGCTGCCTTGATACGATAATAG
>JAVXIJ010000160.1:0-1165 GCA_036648415.1 Christensenella sp. | reverse complement strand
GCTTCATATCCGCCCGCACGGCGTATAATATCTTCATGAATGTGCGCATCTCGTGCGGCACGCACCATTTGTGTATCGTCAATGGTATCGTCCCACAATCTTATATTGTTCGCAATGCTGTCCTCAAACAGCACAATATCCTGATCAACCACCGCAAGAGAGCTTGTAAAAACTTCACGTCTGATTTCTTCGATGCGCTTTCCATCAAACAAAATCTCTCCGCTCCACGGTTTATACAGACCTGCAATAAGCTTTGAAAGTGTTGATTTTCCGCAACCCGACGAGCCAATGATTGCCACAGAAGCTCCCGGTGCAAGCGACAAACTAAAGTGCTCGATAAACGGTGGTGCAAGCGGAGAATATCCAAAAGAAATATCTTTTATCTCTATTGCCCCCATAAGCTTTTTGCACCCCTGTGCCGCCGCATTTTTTTCGTCATATTCCACATCTGCGGGATAGTTTAAAACATCTTCTGTTCGTTCCATATTCGTGCGCAGCTCTTGTATACTTTGTCCTGCGGTAATAAGATCGCTTGCTGGAGCGGCAAAGGAGGACATAAAGCCTGCAAATGCCAAAATCATACCTGTTGTAAAGCTTCCCTGCATCGTCAGATAAACGCCTATTGAAAGAATGACAATGTTTCCGATAGAGGATACAAGCGGCGGCAACGCGCCGAGATACAAATTTAATTTTGCATATTTAACGTTTTGCGTATTCACAGATGCCTGATAACCCGCCCAACGCGCAAAAAAGCCCGCCTCTGCACCGGATGCCTTGATGGTTTCAATCATTCCTATTCCCGAAATGGTTGTGCCCGCAAGCTTCCCTGCATCACGTGTTTGTACCCGTGTAATATTGATACGCTTTTTTGAAATCACCTGTGCCAAAAACAAATTGATTATAATTGATAATACTCCAACCGCCGTCAGAATCGGGCTGTATTGCAGCATAACAGACAAATAAAAAATCATCATTGCAAACCCAAGAGCCAAGGGCGCAAGCTGACTTATCAGTGATGACGCAATTTTTTCGTTAATTCTTTGTCTTTCCGCAACATCTCCTGCCATACGTTGGGCATAGAACCTTAGCGGCAGGCGCAGTAAATGCCAAATAAAAGAAGAATTTGATGTTATCGCAAATTTTCCCTCAATTTTCAATAAATTAA
>JAVXIJ010000159.1:0-3276 GCA_036648415.1 Christensenella sp. | reverse complement strand
CGGGCACACTTGCGGGCAAGGTGACGGGCAACGCGCTTGTGGAAAATATTACTGTTAAAAATATGCGTATCAAGTCTCTTGGGCAGGCAGTGGGCGCACTTGCGGGCATGACGGACGCTTCCGCGCGCATAATTGATTGCAACACGGCGGCAAGCATTGTCGGTTCGCAAACGGCGGGCGGGCTGCTTGGTGAAGCTTCGGGCACGGTGGAGCGGTGCTCGGCGACGGGCAGTGTGGAAATAACGGGGAACGCAAGCGGCAGCATAGGCGGGCTTGTGGGAATATTGAATGCGGGAACGCTCAACGCTTCTGCAGCATATAATACAGTGGATATAAACAACACTGCTGCAACAAACAACTATGCGGGCGGATTTGTAGGAAAGCTTGCGGGCGGCACAATTACGGCTGCAACAGCGCAGGGCGCGGTGGGCGGCACAAACGCAGCAAATGCGGCAGTGGGCGGATTTGCGGGAAGTATCGGTGCGGGGCTTGTGAAGCTTGAGAACACCTATACACTCGGCACTGTCGGCACGGTCGGCTCAAGGGTCGGCGGATTTGCGGGTGAGAATGCTGCTGCTGCGGCAAAATTCAAAAATTGTATCACTAAGGATGCGGCAAACACGATAGGCGGTGCAAGCACAGTGCCAAAGGTGGTCGAGGTGCGCCAATTCAGTGTGAATCCTGTGGAAATCAATACAGATAAATTTGCTGTGCCATTGCCGATTTCGGCACAGGCGGGCGTATATGATATGAACTTTGTATCTTGGGAAGCGATGGACGGCGGGCTCACATTTGAAAGTGCGGCAAGCGCAGCCACCAACGTGATGGTTACGGCGGGCACGGCGACACCGCAAAGGCTTCACGCAAAGTATGCAAATGCGGCGGGCAAGGTGATGTATGGCGCAACTATGACTATCACCCCAACGGCGGCCGGAAGTATCAACGTTCCCGATTGGGCAACATTTGAGAAAATCGGAAATGACCCATATTATCCATTGAGCGCAAATTACGTGCAAACGGCGGATATTACTGCGCCTGCGGGCACGGTGTATCAGACTAAGGGTGTATTTGGCGGAGTATATGACGGCGGCGGGTTTGGAATCAATATCGTTAATATATCGGAATGGAAAAAAACAACGATTTTGACAACGGATGACTATGTTGAGGTTGAGCCGAGCGGCGGAACGAAGCCCAAAACATTTTCTAATACGGCGCAGGGCTTGTTTGGAGAGGTGAACGGAACGCTCAAAAACATCAAGCTTAAGGGCGGCGCAATTGCTTCTGATGCAAACGAAACAGGTGCTTTGGCGGCATATACATATGGTGGAACTGTGCAAAATGTAACGGTTTCCGACGTTGCGATCACACATAGCGGTGTGCAGGCATTTGCGCATGTATGCGGAGTTATCGGTTGGTCGGACAAGAGCACGCTAAGCGACATCACCGCAAACAATGTATCTGTGAACATAATAAACTCTTATGGTGCGTTAAGCGGCGGCATAACTTCGTTGTGGGAGTCCACCCTTACCGGTGTAAACACTGTAAATAACACTAATATTTTAATAGATTCGAATGTCGAAATACCGCAGGGATATACCGGAGGGGCAGGCTTTGAGATGGGGTGTGCGCTTGCGGACACGGGCGCTGCCACAGTTTCGGGGCTTACGGTAAACGGCGGCTCAATCAAATTAAAGCATTCATCTAAAAATTTGTGGGTGCATACAGGCGGAATGACAGGCGGAATCAACAATAACTCAACGGTGAGCGATGTTACGGTAAACAACGTTACAATAGATTTGAATACAGCGGGAATGTACGGTGTTATGGTTGGCGGGCTTTCGAGTGATATAGGCGCTGTAAGTGCGAGAAACATTAGGATCAACGGCGGTTCAATAAATGTGAGCGGCGGCAGTGAGCTTGAATATATCGGTGGCTTGACAGGTGAGTTTACTACATTTAGGGCAAACGGAAAAGCAAATTCTATTTCCGATTGCTCAACCTCTATGAGCGTCAGCACAGCCACAAACGGCGGAGCACGCGCCATAGGCGGTGTGACAGCACATATTCAGCATACGCAAAAGACGGGATATTCGCTTGCCGTAAATAATTGTGATTCCACAAGTGCAATAAACGTGACGGGCAGCTCGAGAGGCAAAACGATGCTCGGAGCTTTTGCGGGCACAGCTGATAATCCGTTTGCGGAAACGGATTTACGCATAAGCAATTGTGATGCGACATCAAAAATTACATCGAGCAAGGGTATAATGCTCGGCGGATTTATCGGTGAATTTTTGCCGACTGCCGAAAAGGTTACGGCAAATACATTTGCAAATAATATGTATGTCGGTAATTATGTTGACGCGGAAAATGCCTTTGGATTTGTGGGCAGCGGCACAGCATTTAATCATGCAGGAATAGCTGTGCTTAAGACATCAGACAGCGCAATAACTCTGCCCTTTAATGTGTCAAAGACCGTGACAGCAACGCCTGCGGGCGGGTATGCCTTTGCGGGTTGGACGCAAAAGACGGGTACAGATGTGGCGAGCCTTGCATATACGGCGGGGCAGAACACCGCCGTCATTACGGCGGGCGCAACACTTTTGGGCACGGCGAGCTTTAACGCAAGGTTTACTAAGGCGGGCGCGGAGGATATTGATATTCCGCTTTCGGCGAATATCACGGGCGATACCATATATATCTCTAATTGGGCTGATTTTGAGAAAATCGGCAATGACCCTGCCTATCCATTGACGGGAAAATATATCCAAACGTGCGGCATTGCCGCACCGACAGGCACAACCTATCAGACAAAAGGCGATTTTTCGGGCACGTATGACGGCGGCGGCTTTGCCATTGATATGGCGGGCGTGGCGGCGGACAAGTGGGTTCACACGGTGGTATACGGAGTATCATTTCACTCTGTATTTGGATATGTTACGGGTACGGTTAAAAACATAGAAATAAATAACGTGACAATGAATGCGGCGGCGAATACGAATGACCAATATACCTGCGTCAGTGCGGCAATCGGAAAAGCAGAGAACGCAGCAATTTCTAATGTTACGGTTAATAACGCAAATATTACATCTACCGCAAGCGCCGCAGTTGACACCATAATATACGTAGGTTTTATTTTTGGGCAGGAGATTGCCTGCAATAACAGCAACCTTTGTGTAAACAACGGCGTGATGAACGTTGACGTAAGCAGAGGATTGAAGATTGGCGGCATTGCAGGAGAGCAATATGGGAATGGGACTTTAACAGGCAATAATGTTT
>JAVXIJ010000158.1:0-3290 GCA_036648415.1 Christensenella sp. | reverse complement strand
GTCATGTAATTTGCTTTTGCAGGCGTACATACGCTTGTCCGCACGGCGCAATACGGAATAAAGGTCCTCGTTTTTAGCAGGATCAAACACCGCATATCCCACGGAAAAGCTTGCGCGGAGCGAGCGGTCGTTTGCGCCGAGATACGGCAATAGCTTGCGGTAAAGCTCAGCGGCTTCTTTATCGCCGCCGGGCAATAATATCACGAATTCATCACCGCCGAAACGAAACAGCTTTCCGTTTGAGGGCAGCGCATCTTTTAATACACGCACGCTGTTTTCGATAAATGTATCGCCTGCATAATGCCCTTGTGAATCATTTATTTTTTTAAGTTCATTTAAATCAATCATAAACAGATATAACGGTTCGGCATCAAAATCACGCGATTTTTCTGCGGCAAGCTCAAATGCGGCGCGGTTGGAAAGCCCGGTAAGTTCATCGGTATACGCCATTTTGCGGAATACAGAGCCGCGCGAAAGATTTTCTCTGATTTGCTGTGATTCGCTGCTCCACACATAAAACATACAGAGAGTGAACAAAAGCAGCGCAAGCTCGAGAAATGAGAATTGCAGAAATGTGAAAGACATCAAATAATAGATTATAAGCTCTGTAACAGCACCCGATACAAGTATAATGACACCCGCGCGTAATATGTCTATGCGTAATGCGCGTTCTGTTTTTGCGCGGAATACGCTGATCAAAATACATATAATGTCTGCTATTAAAAGCGGATGGAAGACTATCAGCGTTTTTGTAAAATCAACGATACGCAGTATGTGCAGCAAAGAGGTAATAACGATAAATGCGCTTCCGAGCGCAATACATATTTTCAAGCAGCGGTCGGGCAAATGCAGCCATTGCTGAACAAATAAAAGCGCCGTAAGCGGCAGCAGGAAAAACGACATAAAATCTATGGCGTTTATAAGTATTAAATTAGAGGTGAAAAATTGCAGCAGACCCGAGCGCGCGGCAAGCCATATTGCTGTTGAAAGCGCAAAGGCGGCGAGTGAGTATGTGCTGCCGAGGGTGGCAGCAGCGCGTGAACGCCGTGAAACAACGGTGTATATAAATACAGAAAAAAGAATCATTATCGCGAATATAGTGATAATGTGATGACGTATAAATTGATTGTAAAAAGTGTCGGCGGGCATTACGGAAGCGTATGAAAGAATAGCGCCGGGGGATTTTGGCATGGACACGGTTTCTATACGCACAGTGCCTGCACCGTCAGGAAGGGGTATTACATGATGTCCGCTTCCGACGCTCAAATAGCCGTTATTCATAGCATCTATGCCATATTCGTAGATTTTTTCGTCATTGAAATAAACCGTAAACGGATTTGTATAAAAAGAAATGCACAAAGCGCTCGCGTGTGTGCGATGCGCGGGGATGGTGTTGGAAAAGGCAATTGTGCTTGAAGAATTAACAACAGAGATGGGTAAAGTGCGATCGGTTTTTGTTGTGTTGTCTATGGTGAGGTCCCAGCCGCTATCAAGGGTTATGTCTGTTTCGGGTGTGGACGGTGGGTTCATAGGGGCGACACCGTTATAAATAAGCACAATTATAATACATAATAAAATGATTACCGACAGTGCAATATGCAGTTTTTTGGTATTAAATTTTATCATGTTTTTCACTTTCTGTGCGAATCTGTTTGTTATTGCTATTCTACACCGTAATCCATTTAATATCAACTAAAAAAAATGCGGATATTGATGTATACAGCGGGCAAATAAGTATACATTGGTTTTTTAACACCCGCTTATTTTTGGCTGTTTATCCAGTTTGAAATGTCGGCGGTGACCTGCGCGTCCACAGCTGCGGCGGTGTCGTAATCCGCAACGGTGTTGCTTGCGCCTGCGGGCATGAACAAATGGTTTAAATCGGGATACAATATAAACTCGGCATTTGATTTATCCAAAAGCAATTCTTTCCATGCGTTAAAATCGAGAGCAGGTGAAACTTGAAAATCTTTTTCGCCTTGTAAAAACAGCATGGGAATATCAAGAGAACGCGCGATTGCGTGTGTGTCTACAAGGTTTAGGGTGTACCAATAATTAGCGGGTGCGCCTAACATCATTGTTTTGTCGCCTTGCTTTGCGTTTTTAGGTTGATCGGTAAGCGCCGCCGCCTGCTTGCGCGCGTTTTCTTTTTGTTCGGCGGTGGCGTTTGCTGCGGCGTCAATTGCGGCATAATTTTGCTCGAGCATTATATCTTCTAATCTGCGGGGAGAACCCGCCATAGATATAAGCCCCGCAAGCGCGTTTTGCTCCGCAATTTTTGGCGCAAGCATTCCGCCGAAGCTGTGACCTAATACAAAAATGCGGTTTTTATCAATGCCGTCAGTATTCTGTAAAAGCTCTGCGCCTGCCGCCGCATCATTTAAAACTTCATATTCAACGGTGAGCGCAAGCGGGTCTTTGGGCGCGTTCGGGTATTGGCTTGTGCGTTTGTTGTAACGAAGGGTCGCAATCCCCTGCGCCGCAAGTGCGTGCGCAATATCGGCAAAGGGCTTGTTGCCCGCCGCGCCTATGGTTTCGTCCATATCCTGCGCACCCGAACCTGCAACCATCAATACTGCGGGCGCGGATGTGGTGTTTTTGGGTAAAGTAAGCAGCCCATCAACAGGTTGCTCGCTGCCGATTTGCACCGCGGTTTCGGTGTAAATGTCTGTATTTTGCGGCTGAGCGGTTTTAGGTATAAAGGACAGCCACAGTGCCGCAATTTCCTGCTGCGCGTTGTAGGTAAAGGTGGCGCGTAACCCTCTGTTTGTGAAATCACAGGAAACATCAACCTTAGCAAGCTCCCCGCTTGAGCTGAAGTCTGTGCTTATGACTTTTTCAAAGGTGCCCAGCTGCGGCGCAAGTGACTCCCATGCTTGCGCAAGAGTGTTGTTGTTAAGCTCTTTCGCGCTTGAGGGCGCAACACCCGCCGCCACTGTGGTGGTGTCGCCCGCTATGAGGTTTTGCATATATGCGTTGCTCTTGTCTTTGAGCGCCTGCTCGTCAAATTTCACGTTCATTGCACACCCGCCGAAGCAGAACAGTGCCGCAAGTATAATTGTCAGCCATTTACATTTTTTCATTGTTTGTTTTCCTTTGTTTTGCATTTTCTATTGCCGTTTTTTAAGACCTTGGGGCTCCGCCCACAAACCCCGCAAGACCTTGGGGCTCTGCCCACAAACCCCGCAAGACCTCGGGGCTCTGCCCCAATCCCCGTCGGGGATAAATATCCCCGAACCCCGAAATGCTCCGCATTTCTAATAAAAAAATATATAGGTTATATATTATAT
>JAVXIJ010000157.1:0-3291 GCA_036648415.1 Christensenella sp. | reverse complement strand
ACCTATGCGCGAGCTATGCTCAACGCACATTTCCATAAGCCGCGCGGCAAGCTCGGGCTGTAAATAAAAAGACATGAGGAAATTTTCAAAGCCCATCATATCCCGTGGCTGTGAAAACACATCCTTTACGCGCGCCACCACCCCGACTTCGCCCTCCGCCTCTTTTAATGCCTGCCTGATAGAGTCAAACCTATGCTCCGCATCCGGGTCGGGCACATTAAAGCCGTCAAAATCTGACTCTTCCTTTATCGGGTATGCCACCGGTGTCGGGTATTCGTCATAGCTTATGCGTGTGACACCCCATTCATCCATGAAATGCTTATCGTCTATTGTCTGTTTTGTATAATTAAGCGACACCGATACCGCATCCACGCCCATTTTTTTAGCAAATTTAATCTGATCGCGATCCCCTGTTATTGCCTCTGTCACATCCGGGTTCAGCACCCATTCCATTGTGGGCACTCTGTCCGGCTGCTGCCGCTTTAAAGCCGTAATTATACGTTCTGCTCCTGTCATATTCAGCCTCCTAAAGTGTTTATGCCATCAAAACCACGTTCATTTTTAATTTTATTTGCATAACCGCTGTTACGGTAATTGTTTAACGGGTCTGCATCACTAAGCCCCATTTCCAGGCGTGCCTGTTCTATGATCGGCTGAACATCCGTGTTGAACGCATCCATCACAAGCTTATTCGCGCCCACCACATCATAGCCTTTCTGCGCCGTCAAAAGTGCCGCTCTGTCTATGATAAGCGCACGCGCATACGCCGTCTGCGCATTCATCACAGAATAAATTATTCCGTCTATGCTCGGCTCAATATTGTGTGACTGATCCAGCATATAGGTTATATCCGTTTTTATTCCTGCGCGCTCCGCACTTACAATTTCGTTATAAATCAAAAACAAATCCATAGGGTTTACCGTTCCTGTAATCAAATCATCGTCCGCGTAACGGCGATTATTCATATGAAATCCGCCCAGGAGGTCTTCATCCAAAAGCGTGGCAATTATCTGTTCAATATTCACGCCCGGAAGATGATGTCCCAAATCCACAAGCACCTTTGCACGCTCCCCGAGCTTCCGGCACATCAGCATAGACGTACCCCAATCTGCTATATCCGTCGTGTAAAAAAACGGCTCGAAAGGCTTATACTCAATTACGAGCTTCATGTCCTCATCCATTTCATCATACAGCACACGTAGCCCGTCATACAGCCTATGTCTGCGCTCACGCAAATCATCCTGCCCCGGATAATTGGTGCCGTCCGCCACCCACATTCCTATTTTTTTCGAGCCCATTTCCCGCGCCACTCGCACGCAATCACGAAAATGCTGTTTAGTGTATTCGCGTACCGATTCAATAGGGCTGCAAATGCTGCCGTAAATGTATTCCTGCTTAGAAAAAACATCCGGGTGCACCGTGCCTATTGCAAGTCCGCGTTCCTCCGCATAGGTGCGCACCGGTGTGTATTCCCCTGTTTCTGTCACATCCCACGCAACATGAGATGCCATAATAGGACAAATGCCAAGCACGCGCTGTATTTCGGCGCAATCATCTATTTTATCCCAAATAGTACGCGCAGAACCCTCCTCACGAAAAGTTCCGTACCGCGTTCCTGAATTTCCCACTGCCCACGACGGAAGCTCAATCACCTGCGCTTTGAGCGCGCTTATAACCTCTTTAACGTTAATGCCCTTGTCCGTAAGGCGGCTCGCCGTTTCTTTAAATCTGTTATCACTCATTTTTCTTCCTCCTCTAACCTTTTTATTGCTTTACGTATTTTTACTAAAACGTTTTAACAAGCTATCAGATAAAGCACCGCTTAAGCGGCGCATACTTTGCCTTATTACAATATTATATTTAACATGATTTTCGTTTAATGATTTTTTGCGGCAAGATTTTATGGGGAACATCTATGTTTTTTTCGTCAACCAACGCTTTCATAAGCGTCCAAGCCTCCCTGCCCATAAGTTCTTTGTCTTGTTCCACAGTGGTGAGCTTCGGCTCAACAAAGTCCGTAATTGCGATATTATCAAACCCTACCACCCCAACATCCTGCGGAACTCTGAACCCTGCCTCTTTAAGGGCGCGCACGGCGCCGATTGCAAGTAAATCGGTGGTCGCAAAAATCGCGTCCGGCAAATCTTTTTTATCTGTCGTTTCAAATATGCTTTTTATGTAAGTATAACCGCGCACAAGGTTGTTCATTTCCATGTCCTCGCTTATATATACAAACGCCGGATCTATCTCAAGCCCGTTTCTGGTCATACCTTCTTTATATCCGTTATAACGGTCATTAAGGTTGCGCAGCCGCGCCGATTCTGACAAAAAGCCTATTTTGCGATAGCCTTTTTTGTACAGCATATCAACGACCTTGCCCACGGTTTCAACATTATTAAATTCCACCGACGGAAAATCTACCTCGTCCACTCGCCTGTCGGCAAGCACTATCGGCATACCTTCTTTCTCCATCCGTTCCAAAAGCGCTATATCATCACAGCCGTTAAACAGCAATATGCCGTCCACGTTTTTATCTGCCAATCTGTCCATTTCAATGACCTCGCGGCGACTGCTGTATTGGTAACTGACCACAAGCACCGAATAACCGTCTTTATATGCGCAATCAATAAACGAGCTCATGACCGGTGAATAAAATTCGTTTGTAACATCCGGCAATAAAAAACCTATCACATAAGACTTTCTCGTACGAAGCGCCTGTGCAATGGAATTAGGCTTATAATTAAGAGCCTTTATTGCTTTTAACACTCTGTCGGTAGTTTCTTTTGTTATAGGTGCTGTCTTATTTATTACATGAGAAACCGTACCAATGGTGACGCTCGCACGCTTGGCGACATCAACCATAGTAGATTTTTTCAATTTACCGTTTGCTTTTTTTTTGGTTTTCATAGGTTACCCGAATTTATTGACGTGAAAAACTATCTTTACACTCACTAAAACCTTTTAGTAAAAGTATATTGGAAATTTAGTGTTTTGTCAATTTATTTTAGTATAATTTGTAACAAATCACTTTAAACAGTCTCATTATTGCAATTTAACAACATTTACGGGGCAACCGTCCCCGCCATAAGGGTTAAAGCTGCTAAGACCTAAGACCTAAGACCTAAGACCTAAGGGCTAAAACCTAAGACCTCGGGGCGCTGCCCCGAACCCCGTCGGGGAGCAAGCTCCCCAAACCCCGAAATGCTCCGCATTTCTGATAAAAGTATATTTGTGATACATTATGTACGGCTCATTACGGTTATGGGTCTAAACATTCAAATGCTTAGCAAC
>JAVXIJ010000156.1:0-3305 GCA_036648415.1 Christensenella sp. | reverse complement strand
GCGGGAGTGTTGATCGGGCGGATGGTATCCGCCCCTACAGGGGCAAGGTCTTACGGGCATGGGCGGGGTTTGCGGGCGGAGGAGCGCACAGGGGGCACGCAAAAAAAGACCGCAGCAATATGCTGCGGTCTTGATAAATCGAGAAAAGGTTTTAACCTCTTACTAAATAATTCAGCAAAAGATTTAAATCCTCGGGCTCAGACACGATCAGATCCAATTCATCAATCTGTGCATCTTTAAACATCTGCGTTAATGCAATGTATTGGCATAACGTGGATTTCAGGTTTAGTCTATCGCCTTCAGACGTGACCAATTCTACCTTACCCTTGCAGTCCTTCAATAACTCAAAGAATTTCTGCGGTTCACTAATGTTTTTAATCTTCACTCCGTTTGTCCTCCTGAAACATATTTTGTGGGTTGGGGGAGTTGTTGGAGCTCACCCTATGTGTTTAATACTAACACACGACCCTTACACTGTCAATATAAGCTATATGAACACACCGTAAACATTTTAATTAAAATTTAATTTATTTATATGCCCCATTTTTTTTCGAGTGTAAGTGTTGTACCGTTTGAATCAAGCTTATCAATGGCGCGGTTAAATTCTGTTTCCACCGCTTTTTGACCTGTGGGAAGCATTATGCTGTAGCCGATTTCGTATACAGGGTCTGCGGCAATGCGGTATTCGGCATTTACAAATTGTTTGCTCAGCGCGCGCGGTATGGCAATTGCGGGAATGCGCCCCGCATCTAAATCGAGCATTGCGCTTTCATAATCGGAATAGCGCACGATTTCCTTTTCCGCCCCTATTTCTTGCAGGTGCTTGATAAAATCACCGGAGGGCACAGCCGTTGAAAGCAGACCTATGGTATTGCCCTCTATGTCGTTTATGCCTTGCGCGCGCGAATCTTTGCGCATTACGAGCACTACATCGTCGGTGTAATAAGGCTTTGTGAGGGTAAAGCCTTTGGTTTTATCAAGCCCGCTGCTCAAGAGCCCTATGGCAATATCGGCGGTGCCGTATTTCATAGTGCCGCCCGCGTCTTGGGATGTAAGTGGATAATATTCGTACATTTTTTCTCGGTCACCCAAAAGCTCTTTTAGCACGGCGTCGATATATTCGCGGTCAAAGCCTATGATATTGCCGTATTCGTCTACGCTGCCAAAGCCGTCAACATCCGTGCGAATGCCGATTTTAACGGTATCGCGCGTGGAAAGAAAGCTTGTTTCAAACCCGCTTTTTGTTGCGACATTGGAAACAATAACAGCAGCAATAATAATTGCCGCTATTGCGATTATTACAATCAAAAGCGGTTTTTTATGTGTTTTTATAAACCGTTCCGCATTGTTTTTGCGGTGCAGCTGCTGACTGTGTTTTCTCAAATTACATCTCCTGTCACCTTACTGTATTGATTATACTTATTTTTACAGAACTTTTCAACAGCACACGGTAAACTGATTTGAAAACTCTTTTTGAACAAAACATACAGAAATGCTTTTGGTCGCGCAAAAAGGGTTATATATATAAAAAAGAAAGCGGGTATGTATATGAAGCATATGACGATTTTATTGACTGTTTCTGTTTTAGCGGCGGCAACGCTTTTTTCAGCGTGTGCAGCGCCGCATACGGCAGCGGCGGCGGGCGTTAAAGTTGATAAGGATAATCTCAGCGAAATTTATTACGCGGGCGGCTGTTTTTGGGGAGTGGAGGACTTTTTTTCAAAAATACCGGGGGTATATGATGTTGTTTCGGGTTATGCAAACGGCAACACGCAAAACCCGACATATGAAGAGGTTTGTGCGCACAACACGGGCTTTGCCGAAACGGTGCGCGTAAGCTATGACGCAAACGTAATAAGCCTTGAGGTGCTGACCGCACAATTTTTCAAATTAGTCAGTCCTACAGCCAAAAACATGCCGAATGACCAATATCGTTCGGGCATTTATTACACCGAATCGGCGCAAAAGGATGTTATTGACGCGGTATTACGCGAGGTGCAGGCGCGCTGTGAAAGCACTGTAACCACAGAGGTTTTGCCGTTGTTAAATTTTTATGAGGCGGAGGATTATCATCAGGATTACGTTGAAAAAAGCGCGGGCGGGGCTTGCCATGTAAACAATGCGGCGCTTGAGGACTTAAAAATCACAGAAGACGGCAAGGTTGTGGATATTACGCGAGGGATTGATTGAATTATTTTTGAAATGCTATTGCCAAAGCCGAGGAGGAGTGATAAATTGGTGGTAACATGAAAAAAGAAGGTTAAGAAATGCCTAATAAAGTAATAAATTCGATTTTAGTGATGGGGGATTCTGTTGCGCGCGGGGTGGTGTTTCACACCGAAAAGAAGCGGTATGTTTTTTCAAAGGACGGGTTTATAAAAAAGCTTACATCTGTGCTGCGTGCGGACGTGCACAATATGTCGAAATTCGGCATGACTTCTGATTATGGGCGGAGAATTTTGAGCGAAAAGCTTGAGGAGGTTGACCCTGACCTTGTGCTTATTGAATATGGCGGGAACGATTGCGATTACAAATGGGACGAGGTGGCAAGCGACCCGACGGCGGTGCATTTGCCGAATACATCATTAAAAGCATTTGAGCAAAATATACGGCGGATGGTGAGTTTGCTTAAGTCTTTGGGAAAAACACCTGTGTTAATGAATTTACCGCCGCTTGACGCTGCGTCATATTTCAGTTGGTTTACTAAAAAAGACACTGAATGCGGGCGCAATGTCTTGAAGTGGTTACATGATGTTTCTAAAATTTATTGGTGGCAGGAAAAATATTCTTATACGATTGAAAAAATTGCCGATTCGATGAATACGCATTTGGTTAATGTGCGCGGGGCGTTTTTGCGCCGACCCGATTACAAGGCGCTTATTTGTGAGGATGGGATTCATCCTAATGAAGCGGGGCAGGATTTGATAGAGCGGGCATTTGTGGAGTATATTGAAAAGCACGCGGGGTATATGATGGCGTGAGGGGGAAAGGTTAAGGGCGAGGTTTAAGGTTTAAGGGCAAAGGCATATATAAGTTGTATATGCTTTTTTGTTATAAAGAGGAGTATTTTAGGGTTTGGGTGTTATGAGCGCGGGCGGATGGTTGTGCGGACAGCGGGAGTGGTAGTGGTTTTGGCGGGGATTGAGTAATTTTTTAACGTACTTTTTGTACCGCCTGTGGTAGCGTTCAGCCAATCAGTCATCGCCTGACGGCTTGACTTCTTGGGAATGCCTTGCATGGGTACCACCTTTAGTTTACACACGTCGCTTTGCTCCTCGTAAACTAAGTGGTACCGCAAAGGTCAC
>JAVXIJ010000155.1:2793-3320 GCA_036648415.1 Christensenella sp. | reverse complement strand
TGAACGAGGTGCGGATGCGACCCGCCGTGGCCGGAGCCCTGAATAAATGAAACGTTGTCCTTATTGAGTATAACCTCGCGTTTTGTAAAGGCTTTAAGCTCATCAATCAGCAGGTCATCGGCATCGGGAGCTGTAAAACGCCGCGCGCTTTCGCCGCCCTCAAACAGCACCGAACCCTCTTCCGCAATTTGATCCCATTCATATGACATCTTTGTGCCGTATACGTCAAAGCTTTCGCGATATTGCCGTACAGTTTCATATAGTGCGCGCGTAGCCTCAGCTACAACGTCTGTATTTTTCAGCTTGAGTGTGAGAGTTTCGCAGGCGAAAGGAGAACCGTAGCGCTGCGCAAGGTCTTTTGATATGTGCCCTGAGCCGTGCCCGATAACGTATTCAGCCTCGGTGTTGTTGATCATAAGCAACGGTGCAAGCGCGTGTGTGCCATACCAAAACGGGGGAAAGCCGAGCCAATATTCGGGCCAACCTTTAAGCCCCATATCCTGTCAATCGCTGCCGCGCACGAATTG
>JAVXIJ010000155.1:0-2783 GCA_036648415.1 Christensenella sp. | reverse complement strand
ACATATAAATATTCGCGCGTATATACGGAAGTTTCCATCATCATGTACGTCTTGCCGCTTGCTTTTTGTGCCTCGCATAAATTATGCAGTTCCTCCACGCTTGTCGCCATCGGAACGGTGCAAGCGGTGTGCTTGCCCGCTTTAAGGGAAGCCAAGGATTGCTCATAGTGATTTACAATCGGCGTGATGATGTGGATCGCGTCAATATCCTTTGATGCACATAACGCGTCAAAATCAGTAAATTGCATATCTTTTTCTATTCTGAGCTCCGCGCCGTCTTGCGCAAGAGCTTGCGGATTTCGCCGACAAATAGCGACTTTTCCGACGTTTGGATGATGTTGATAAAGCTTTACAAATTCTTTGCCGAAGTTCATTCCGACTACTGCAACATTGATTTTTTTCATGGTTTAGCACCTCCGTGCATAAAATTATTTTAATAATAGCATACAGTATTACAATAAAGCAATAGTGTGATAAAATGTTTGTATCTGTTACGATAAACTATTGACAATTAGGAAAACATATATTAAGATAAGCACAAGGTTGTGTTGTTGTTGTTTAGACAAAAATGTGCACGAGCACAACTTTTCACATGCCACATTTACTAATCATTATAAATGAGAGGTTTCTTAAGTCGAATTTTCAGTGTTAATATTATTTATGGAGGTGGTAAGCAAATGGCAGAGGAAATTTTGAAGTTGTCAAATATTTCAAAAACATTTCCCGGCGTAAAAGCGCTTGATAAGATACATTTTAGTTTGAAGCAGGGAGAGGTGCATTGTATTTGCGGGGAAAACGGCGCCGGTAAATCAACACTTATAAAAATTATCGCAGGTGCATATCAGCCGGATTCCGACGGTACAATTTACTTTGAAGGTAAATCGGTAAAGCTTGACCCGTTGCTGGCTATGAAGCTTGGTATTCAAACAATATATCAAGAGCATAACGTTTTCAGTACTCTAAGTATTACGGAAAACATTTTTTAGGGAATGGAAATTACCAAACACGGCATCATGCAAAAAAAGATAATGGAAGAAAAGACGCGTGAGGTATTGGAGTATTTGCACAGTGATTTGCAGCCCGACCAAATTGTAGGAGATTTATCCTCGGGTGAGCAAAAATTGGTGGAAATTGCAAAAGCGTTGGTGTTTGATCGTAAGGTTATCATCTTAGATGAGCCGACGGCTTCATTTTCTGTTTTGGAAATTGATAATTTATTAGAAATCGTAAACAAAATTAAAGCGCGCGGGATAGGCGTTATTTATATCTCGCACCACTTAGATGAAGTATTCCGTATCGCGGATGACATCACAATATTGCGTGACGGCAAATATATTAAAACTATCGGCGTAAATGAAATAGATGAAGCGCAATTGATACGGGACATGGTAGGCAGAGATGCTTCTGCATTTTACAGCAGAGAGTTTTATCCAAAGGGTGAAACTATATTGAAGGTAGAAAACCTTTCGGGAAACGGTGTAAGAAATATTTCATTTGAAGTAAGACGCGGCGAAATTATAGGGTTTGCCGGAATGGTCGGGTCGGGCAGAAGTGAGCTTATGACGCTGCTTTTCGGCGGCGCAGAGCGTTTGACGGGCAAGGTGCTGATTAACGGTGAAGAGGTCAAATTTAAAAGCCCCGAGGATGCTATCAAGCACAAAATGTGTTATATCACAGAGGACAGACAGCATACGGGATTGTTTTTGATTCATACTATCGCAAGAAACACTATTCTTGCAAATATGGTCAACACAAAAGGATTTTTGGAAAATCCTAAGGCAGAGCTTGCGACGGGAAATGATTATGTCCAAAAGCTTGGGACGAAAGCAAGGGACGCAAGCGTGCTTGCGGGCAACCTTTCGGGCGGAAATCAGCAAAAAGTGGTTTTGGCAAAGTGGTTTGATACAGACGGCGAAATTTTTATATTTGATGAACCGACAAGGGGCATTGATGTAGGCGCAAAGCAAGAAATTTATCAAATTATGATGAATCTTTTAAAGCAGGGAAAAGCGATTATAATGGTTTCTTCAGATATGCCGGAGGTTGTTTCAATGAGCGACCGTGTGCTGGTAATGAAGGAAGGCGTAATCGTCGGAGAGCTTGATAGAAATGAAATATCCGAAGAAAACATTCTTGAGTATTCAATAGGGGGTAAGAAGATATGAAACAATCTTCTGAAGTAAAAAGACAGAAAATCTCTCCATTCAAAAAGTATGACTTTTTGACAATTTTAGCAATTTTTGCAGGTTTTGTAGTTGCGATGATAATTATGCAGGCGGCTATGGGTATGGAAATGAAGTTCATTACACCCGGTAACTGGCTGAATATTTTGATGCAGGTCACGGTTGTGGGCGTTATAGCAATGGGTATGACGATAGTCATGATCTCGGGCGGTATAGACCTTTCGGTGGGCTCGCTTGTAACACTTACCGCAATTTTCACGGCACTTGCCGTTACAAAATGGGCAATACCTGTGCCGTTGGCAATTCTGTTTGCCATATTGCTGGCAGTTGGTTTTGAGCTTTTACTGGGGTTCATTATTTCTCGCTTAGAAGTAGAACCGTTTATAATTACGCTCGGCGGCATGATATTATTCAAAGGAATTGCGCTTCTGCTGTGCGAATCGCGCGAAGTGGTTATGCAAGGACAGCTTGATTTCTTTAAAACGAACTTGATCGAAGGCGCAAAAGGAACAGACGGTCTTAATCTGACAATTCCGATTTACGTAGTAATTATGATTGCGGTTACGATTATTACGTGGTGGGTATTAAAATATACTAAAT
>JAVXIJ010000154.1:0-3335 GCA_036648415.1 Christensenella sp. | reverse complement strand
TGTGAATTATATAAATGAGGTTGAAAGCTGGAAACAAGAATATGCAAAGCTCCAAAATATGTCTGTAAAGGGGCATATAAAGCAAATTTTAAAACGAATGTTGAAAAGAAAAAAATAATTATACAATTTTATGCATAAAAAGCTTGATTTATCGCGGCGATAATGTATAATTATACATATTGAGTTTTGAATATTTGTTTTTTGGAGGAAATTATGAAAAAAGTTTTGGCTTTGGTACTGGCGGCAGTGATGTGTGTTGCGGTATTGGCAGGATGTGCTGCACCTAAAGAAGCGGCGAGCTCTATCAGTACAATCAAAAAATCAGGTGAGCTTGTGATGCTTACAAACGCACAGTTCCCGCCATATGAATATCTTGGAAATGACAATAAGCCGGCGGGCGTGGATATTGATATTGCGAACTTAGTGGCAAAAGAGCTGGGCGTTGAGCTCAAGGTAGTGGATATGGATTTTGACGGCTTGATCCCTGCGTTAAACGGCGGCAAAGGCGATTTTGTTGCGGCGGGGCTGACCATTACAGATGAGCGCAAGCAGAGTGTGGATTTTTCAGAGCCATATGCAAATGCTACGCAGCTTATAATAGTAAATAAGACGGACGCAAAGGTTAAGAGCCCTGATGATCTTACGGGCAAAACAATAGGCGTGCAGCTTGGTACAACAGGTGATATTTATGTGACCGATGTAGAGGGCGCGACGGTTAAACAGTATAAGAGCGGACTGGAAGCGGCTATGGACCTTGCAAACGGCAAGCTTGACGCGGTTGTGCTTGACCAGCTTCCTGCGCAAAGTATTGTAGCAAATAATGATACGCTTGCATTGATTGATGAACCATTTACAGAAGAACAATATGCAATGGCAATCAAAAAAGGTGATAAAGAGCTTACAGAAGTGATAAATAAAGTGCTGAAGCAGTTGATAGATGAGGGCAAAATTGCGGAAATGACAGCATCTCATGCAGAAATGTATGCAAAAAATGTTCCCCAAGGGTGACGCTGATATAATATAATGTGCTCGCGGTGATTTTTTTCACCGTGAGCTTTTTTTGCAGAGTAAAGTATGGTATCATATATGTTGGCTGCACACTTCAAATGAGATTTATGGAGTAGGGGTATATGTTTGACAATATAGGACAGCAAATTTTTAATACACTTATCGTAAACGATCGTTGGACGATGTTCCTTGACGGTCTTTTGGTTACGCTGATGATTGCGGGTATTGCCGTGATTATGGGCGTGGCGATTGGCTCGGCAGTCGCAATTGCCAAGGTTAATGCGCTGCGCAACAAAAAACTGAAATGGCTCAGTGCGATATGCGATATTTATCTGACGGTGATTCGCGGAACACCTGTGCTGGTACAGCTTTTGATAATGTACTATATTGTTTTTGCGGCAGCACCGATTGAGATGGCTCCGTATGTCGCGGCGTTGGCGTTTGGCATCAACAGCGGCGCGTATGTCGCGGAAATAGTGCGTTCGGGCATTATGGCTGTACCAAGAGGGCAGATGGAGGCAGGACGGTCGTTAGGGCTTACAAACGGCATGACAATGCGCACGATTATTTTTCCGCAGGCAATCAAAAATATTTTGCCGGCGCTCGGAAATGAATTTATCGTGCTATTTAAGGAAACGTCTATTGTGGGCTATGTGGCGGTGATGGATCTCACGCGTGCGGCAGAGCTTGTGCGTTCGCGCACGATGGACGCATTTGTGCCCTTAATATTTATCGCGCTTGTATATTTAGGCATTGTAATGCTCATTACATGGGCGTTGAGAAAGTTAGAGAAAAAACTTGCACAAAGCGATGTGCGTTAGGAGCGACACTATGATTATTGTAAAGAATCTGTTCAAACAATTTAATGATAATATGGTGCTGCAAGGTATAGATGAGCATATCGAGCGTGGCGAAAAGGTCGTAATTGTGGGACCGTCCGGCAGCGGAAAGTCTACATTTTTACGCTGTCTTAATATGCTTGAAGAACCGACAAGCGGTGAAATTTGGTTCGAGGGAAAGCTCATGACGGACAAAAGCACTAATATTGATAAAGTGCGGCAGAAAATGGGCATGGTGTTTCAGCAGTTTAATCTGTTCCCGCATAAAACTGTCGGACGTAATATAATGCTTGCACCGCTGAAATTAGGGTTAATGACAGAGGATGAGGCGCAGGAACGTGCGCAAACTCTTCTGAAAAGGATTGGTTTGTCAGATAAAATTGATTCATATCCTTCACAGCTTTCGGGCGGACAGCAGCAGCGTGTGGCAATAGTGCGCGCACTTGCCATGAACCCTGATGTTATGTTGTTTGATGAACCAACCTCCGCGCTTGACCCCGAAATGGTGGGCGAGGTGCTGGATTTTATGCATACATTGGCGGATGAGGGCATGACAATGGTTGTTGTAACCCATGAAATGGGCTTTGCCAAAGAGGTTGCCACCCGTTGTATGTTTATGGATGACGGCAAAATATTGGAGCAAGCACCGCCGCATGAATTCTTTGAATCACCGAAGAATTTACGGTTGCAGGATTTTCTTTCAAAAGTGTTGTAATCCGCTATTGCGGTTTAATATGTACCCGTAGTTCAGCTGGATAGAATTCACGACTCCGACTCGTGCGGTCGCGCGTTCGAATCGCGCCGGGTACACCAGTGTGACGCTGGATCCAATATCGAAAGATAGGATTCAGCGTTTTGTTTTGAAAAAAATTCTTGACGCGGCGCACCAACTTGTGCTACAGTGTAATACAAAGGAAGGTGATAGTATGGCACACATATCTTTAAGGGTCAGTGACATGGAAAAGATTGCAATGGATAATTATGCTAAGCTACATGGGATGAATCTTTCTGATGCCATAAAAGAAGCTTTTTTTGAGAAATTGGAAGATGAATATGACTTGCGGGTAATTGAGGAATACGAAAAAAATAAAGCCGGCATGAAGTTTTATACGATGGATGAAGCAAAAAAAGAATTAGGCTTAAATGATGAGAGTATATAGTGTCATTTACAGCGAAATTGCAATAAAGCAGTTAAAAAAGACAGACCGCCATCAAGCACTATTATTGTACAATTGGATTGCTAAGAATTTAAGCGGTTGCGAAAACCCAAGAGCACAGGGAAAAGCACTCACGGGAGATAAAAGCGGTTATTGGCGTTATCGTGTGGGGGTATACCGCATTATTGCAGAAATTCAAGACGATAAAATTGTTATCAGTATCGTTCAAGTGGGGCACAGAAAAGAAATATACAAATAAGAAGATGAGAGCCGCCGAGCAAAGCTCGGCGGCTCTTTTTTTCGCATTTTAAGGATGTTTTTTATGAAAATG
>JAVXIJ010000153.1:0-3344 GCA_036648415.1 Christensenella sp. | reverse complement strand
TGGTAAGAGCATAAAACAGTAAAGGAAAACGGCGGAAGCCGGTAAGAGCATAAAGCAGTAAAGGGAAACGGCGTCGGCGGCGGAAGCCGGTAAGAGCATAAAACAGTAAAGGAAAACGTCGTCGTCGGCGGATTCTCGGGCGGCGGAAGCCGGTAAGAGCATAAAGTAGTAAAGGAAAACGGCGGCGGCGGCGGAAGCCGGTAAGAGCATAAAGCAGTAAAGGGAAACGGCGGCGTTTAGATGACGTTGTTTAAAGGTTATAATTTAGGAGAACATATATGAAAGGAACGGTGCTCATTACGGGTGCGTCGCGCGGAATCGGCAGAGCGACGGCAATTCTTTTTGCGCGGCAAGGGTTTGCGGTAGCAGCAAGCTACCACACGCATGAAGAAGAAGCGCTTTTATTGCGCGAGCAAATTCGTGATATGGGTGCGTCGTGCGAGGTGTTTGCGGCGGATATTGCGCACAGCGTACAGACGGAAGAGATGATACGCGCGGTAACCTCAGAATTTGGGATGATTGATGTGCTTGTCAATAACGCGGGGATTGCACAGCAAAAGCTGTTCACGGATATTACGGAAGACGAGTGGCGGCGTATGTTTGATGTGAATGTGCATGGTATGTTTCACTGCACGCAGGCGGTTTTGCCCGCGATGATAAGTGCTAAGCGCGGGAAAATCATCAATGTGTCCTCAATTTGGGGTATCACGGGTGCGTCGTGTGAGGTGCATTATTCCGCGTCTAAGGCGGCGGTTATAGGCTTTACAAAAGCGCTTGCCAAGGAGGTAGCGCCTTGCGGCATACAGGTTAATTGTGTGGCGCCGGGGGTTATTGAAACGGATATGATTGCCGCGTTAAACAAGGATGCGCGTGAGGCGATAAAGGAAGAAACGCCGCTCGGGCGCATTGGTACGGCGGAGGATATTGCGCAGACGATAATGTATTTGGCGGATGAACGCAACAGCTTTATCACAGGGCAGGTCATAAGCCCTAACGGCGGAATGGTTATTTAGTACAGAGTGCCGACATTTACAAATATTTAGATTGATATAAGATGGAGGAAACGGCATATGAAAATTGAAACAAAATGCCTGCACGAGGGTTGGAAACCTAAAAACGGAGAGCCGCACGTGCTTCCGATTTACCAGAGCACAACATTTAATTATGATTCTACGGAACACGTGGGGGATTTGTTTGATCTTAAGGCGGGCGGATATTTTTATACGCGGCTTGCAAACCCGACGGTTGGGTTTGTAGAGGAAAAAATCGCGGCGCTTGAGGGTGGCGCGGGCGCTATGTGTACGTCGAGCGGGCAAGCGGCAAACATGCTTGCGGTGCTGAACATTGCGGACGCGGGCGACCATATCGTGTGCGCTTCAGAGGTATACGGCGGCACGTTTAATTTGTTTGGCGTTACCATGAAAAAAATGGGAATTGAATGCACGTTTGTGGACCAAAACGCGGCAGATGAAGAAATAGAGCGCGCATTTCGTAAAAATACCAAGCTGGTTTTCGGCGAAACTATCGCGAACCCTGCGATTGCTGTATTTGACATTGAACGCTTTGCCGATTTGGCGCACAAGCACGGTGTGCCGCTTATTGTGGATAATACATTTGCCACGCCGATTTTGTGCCGTCCGTTTGAATTCGGAGCGGATATTGTCACGCATTCCACTTCAAAATATATGGACGGACACGCGGTGCAGCTGGGCGGAGTGATTGTGGACAGCGGTAATTTTGACTGGAAAAATTATGCGGGACTAAGTGAGCCCGATGATAGCTACCACGGTGTTATTTATACGGAAGCCTTTGGTAAGCTTGCGTATATCACAAAAGCGCGCGTGCAGCTAATGCGCGATATTGGCGCAAGCCCTACGGCAAACGCTGCGTTTTTATTGAACCTTGGGCTGGAAACGCTTGCGCTGCGTATGGAGCGTCATACCGCAAATGCGATGGCGGCGGCGGAGTTTTTGGCGGCACAGCCGGAGGTGGAATTTGTGAATTATGCGGGGCTTCATGGTAATAAATATTACAAGCTTGCGCAAAAATATTTGCCGAACGGCGCGTCGGGCGTTATATCTTTTTCGCTTAAGGCGGGCAGAGCGACGGCTGTAAAATTTATGGACAGTCTTACTCTTGCGTCAAATGTTGTGCACGTTGCAACGGCAAAAACGTGCGTGCTGCATCCTGCAAGCTCTACGCACAGGCAGCTCAGCGATGAGCAAATTGCGGCGGCGGGCATTACTCCGGGGATGATTCGTCTTTCTGTAGGAATAGAGAATATTGAAGATATAATTGATGATTTAAAAAGAGGTTTTGCCGCGATAAGGTAATGTGAATTGCGGTAAAGGCTTGCATAATTGTCGGGAAATTTGCGCGGCATATGCGCCCTATAAAATTAAATAAAAAATGAGCATTTCCGACCCCCAATCATTTGCGGAAACGCTCATTTTTTTTCGGATATATTTCATTGCATGGGCATTTTATGAAGATGCTTTTGCAGATGAAGCACAGTTTTTGCAGATGCCGTAAAACAATATTGAATAATGACTTATGCGGCATCCTGTTTTTTTCGCGACGTCCGCATCAAAATGCGGAACATATTCCTCGGGAATGTCTACGACCGCACCGCATTTTTCGCAAATCATGTGATAATGCGGATGAAGCGTGCTGTCAAAATGGTCGGCGCCGTTAGGAACTATCACTTTTTGCAATAAACCGCATTTTGCGAGTTGGTTTAAATTGCGATACACTGTTGCAAGACTTAATTCGGGATGCGCGGGTTTTAACAATGCAAAAACTGCGTCGGCGGTAGGGTGCACTTTGTTTGCCGTCACTGCCTGTAAGATTAACTCGCGTTGTTTTGAATACACCATTATATCACCACTTGCTTCCGTAATTAAGAATGATAACTATTATCAATTATTATTATATACTTATTTAAAACAATGTCAACACTATTTTTTAAAAAACAGAATAAGTTTTTTGAAATTTGGTATAATAGTATATAATCAGATAATTTAAAGGAGGAAATGTTGATGAACAAGGTAATGAAAATTGACGGTATGGCGTGTGAGCATTGTTCTGCACGCATTGAAAAGCTTTTGAATGCGATGGAGGGCGTACGCGCCGAGGTGAGTTTAGCGGACAAGTCGGCAAAAATAGAGGCCGAGGGAGATGTGCGTGAGGATGAGCTGCGAGAAGTGGTGGAAAATGCAGGTTTTCAGGTTATATCCATCTCTTGAAGCGTGCGCGGGCGGATAAGCGCCCCTACAAGGTCAAGACCCCGCAAGGTCAAGACCCCGCAAGGTCAAGACCCCGCAAGGTCAAGACCCCGCAAGGTC
>JAVXIJ010000152.1:0-3362 GCA_036648415.1 Christensenella sp. | reverse complement strand
ATTTCCTAAGCCGATTTTACGATATTTTAAACGTATGTACAACATCACTTACCATTTGCTTCAGTACTTCCATATCTAATTCCGCGCACGATACTGTAAATGTATAATTGTACCCCTCCGCTATAAAAAACACCTGCGCCGCATTTGTTGCTGCGCCGTTATCCATAAGTTCAACCTCTATCATTGCATTATCATATGCAAAATCCGCAAGAGTCTGCACTTCACCCACCGTATTTCCCTGTTCTTCCAAAGTTGCACGATAAATCGGAAGCGCCTTTTGCAATGTAATATCCTGCCCGCTTAAGTTTATGCGCGTCACATTCAGCACACAATTTTTATCCGGCAATAAAAAAGACTTTGCCGTTTTTGTATCAATAAGCGCCTTTGTCCCCTGCGGATAGCCAAAAACATATCCGTCGCCCTCGTAAACCTCGTCGCAAACAAAGGGCGCCGCAAAAACATCCGCGGACGCACTCGCGGTCGGCTCCGCGCTTTGCACAGCCGCCGCTGTGGGCGCTGCTGTATTCAGGGCACATCCTGCTAATGCTGCCGCAACAAAAATAATTGTCAATAGGCACACTGACTTTTGCTTCATATTATAAGACCTCATATATTGCTTTATTGTTCATTTATCATACCGTCCGCAATAGTTTGTGTCAAGTTTCACGCAATTATCACTCTTTATGCTGTCGTCGTTATACGCACGGCAAACCTTACATTATGCAACAAAAAAACCGCCATATCGACGGTTTTTTGTTGTATTCTAAGCTATTTTACTGTATTTCTAAGCTCCACGCCCAGATTATACGCTGTTTCAAGCTCTTCTTCGCTTGGATTTAGCTTTGCTTTTGCTTCACCCACAACCTTAACGCCGAGGTTTGTAAGCCTGTCGCTCATATATTTGCAAGCCTCACCGCTCCACGCATAAGTGCCGAATACTGCCGCGTGCTTTCCCTTTACCACATAAGAACAAAGCGATGTCATCACGTCCCACACAGGCTTTAGCACATCACGGTTCAATGTCGGCGACCCCAGCGCAAACGCGTCCGCCGCTTGTATTTTTTCCGCCGCCTCACACGCCGTCAGCTTGGAAATATCTTCTATTTCCACATCCACGCCGTCCTGATGCGCGCCGTCATACAGCTTTTCCGCAAGCTTTGCCGTGTAACCGTAACAGGTCACATAACCGATATAGATTTTCTTAGGGTCGTTGATTGTCGGCAGCGACCAATTTTCATAGCGTTTGACCGCGCCCCACGGGTCTTGACGCAGCACAGGTCCGTGCGACGGCCCTATAACGTCAATCTTCAAATTGCGTATTTTTTCAATCGCCTCTAATACATAACTTTTAAATGGCGACATTATAACGTCAAAATAGTACCGTTGTGAGGCAATCATATTGTTATCAAGCTTAGTTAAATCATCAAAGATATGCTCCGCCGAATAATGAAAACCAAACACATCACCCGTCGAAAGAAATGCGTCCTCTTTTACATAAGTAAATATTGAATCCGGCCAATGCAGATACGGAGCGGATATGCACTCGATGGTTTTCCCGCCCAAATCAAGCGTCACGCCGTCCCCCGCGATTATGCACTCAAAATCTCTGTTGATAATTTCCTTGATGAACATCTTTGCGGGGCGCGAACACACCACAACGGCGTTGGGCGCCGCCTCCATCAGCTTAATAACAGCACCCGAATGATCGGGTTCTGTATGATTACAAATTATGTAATCAATCTTTTTGGGGTCGGTGATCGCGCTTATACGCTCAAGCTGTTCCTCTGAAAAGCCTTGCTTCACGGCATCCACAACCGCCGTCTTGTCATTGCCTTGAATGAGATAGGAATTATAAGATGTGCCCCATTTCGTTTCCATTATCACGTCAAAAACGCGCAATGCAGGATTTTGCACACCTACCCACCAAATACCGTCTTTTATCTTTGTCGGTGTCGCTGTCATATTCAAACCCACTGGTCTTTCCGGCCTAAAAGCTGCTTTATGGAGCTGCCGCACCTCATGTAAGCCAAATAAGGTACATCCACTATTCTTCCTAATATATACAATTCGCCGCGGGCAAATTACTCACACGCGGCGAAACTCCGTTTGTATAGGCAAATACTGTTCCGTATTATTCCTTTTCAAAAGCGGATTTGTCTGCGCCGCAAACGGGGCATACCCAATTTGCCGGAACATCATCCCATTTTGTGCCTGCCGCTACGCCGTTATCTGTGTCGCCTGCCTCAGGGTCATATACATAACCGCAGATAGTGCATACATACTTTTCCATTTTCGCTCTCCTTTTTGTTTACATTATATAGTTAAATTTATTTTGCTTCCAAATACGCATTGAGTTTCCCCTCAAGCGCGTCTGCGTCAATGCCATGCACCGCGCACGCCTGCTCTAAATTCTCAAAATGCGCCGCCGCACATCCAAGACATCCCATGCCCGCTTCCATAAATATGGATACAAGTCCCTCATCAATCTGTATAATATCCATTATGTTCATGTTCTTTGAAACTTTTTGTGCCATTGTTTTATACCTCTTTTCCCTCAATCAATTTATATGATAAACATAGTACATCATTATATACGTTTTATTTATAACCGTCAAAATCTTCTGCGAAACGTTTTTTTATGCTCCGAATGTAACTATTAACTCCGGCGAACCGTTTTCATTATAATACTGCACGAAATCCGATATGGTTTCAATGCCCGCAGGCAACATCACGCCGCCTCTGCCAACGTCATCCTCGCTGTGGGTGTCGCTCCCGCCGATTGTAAGAAGGTTATGCTCCGCCGCAAATTCTATTGCAAGCTTGTTGCGCGAAAAATGGCGAGGGTGCGTGTTTACCATTTCTATTCCGTCATAACAAACCGGAAGCACCGGATGCAAGCCATAACGATATGGATGCGCCTGAAACACAAGAAAACCATGCGCGTGCATTTTTTTATAAAACGTTTGGTAATCTAAACGATAAAGATACGGCTCTGCCATCAAAAAATCCTTATCAAAGCCATATACCAAAAAATCATCCCCGAGCCCGTCCTCGCGAATGTTGAGCGCAACCTCCATTGCAGGCAATACAATTATATCGGTAGCTTGCGCGGCGCGCTTCGCCGCTTCATAACCGCTCCAAAAATAATCAACGCGCTGTTCCCATGTCGTCCCTTTAAACTTAGGCTTTTCGAGAACCGCGGGATGATAATGGTCCGTTATTATCACATATTTATATCCCGCCTCCGCATAACCGTCAATCAGATATTGCGCCGGTATACGCGAGCATGGGCTGACTTCACTTGTATGGCAATGCGTTTCCGCCTGAAAATATTTCACTGTATATTATCCCTGCTTTCTGTA
>JAVXIJ010000151.1:0-3365 GCA_036648415.1 Christensenella sp. | reverse complement strand
TTCTCAACAAAAATCATCTATATATCCATGCAAGGACACACCTTTTTATAAAGCTGTGCCCTTACACTTTTATATTCTCTGCGCCTATTTTTCTATAATCAACGCTTCACAAATTGCAGTCATCTTATCCTTTGTATTAGCAGTGGGAGAAGAAACCGAACAGGTGTAATCATTTGCTTCATCATACCAATCCGCAAGCCCGCCTGCTGCTTCGTCAAAATAAACAGTATATGCCTGCTCTCCCTTTTTCAGGTCAGCCGTTTCCTTAAATTCCTCAAAAACTCCTGAAATATCCTCCCCCGGTTTTCCTGAAATCATGCGAAATGTAAATTCATCGCCGTCTTTCCAAGTAAAATCAACCTCGACAAGCTTTTCTGTCTTAAGCACACGATATACAGCATCCGTCGCATCCTCCGGGATAGGGTTTAATTTTACACCCGTAAGCTTTTCAACCTCGGCCGCATCCGCAGCGTCTGTCCACGGATTTTCCATACCGGCAGATTCCTCCGCCACAGCGCTTTCGGTCGGCACTGCGCTTACTTCCGCGCTTGCCGACTCTGTCGGCGGCTCGGACGGTGCCGGTACCTCGCTCGGTTTACCCAACGGAACTCCACACGCCGTAACCGCCATAAGCAACAACATTGCCATAATCACCGCTAAAATTTTCTTCATTTTTTTACTCCTTTATAATTGTATATTATTTACCGATTCTCTTAAGTGCAAGAGAAACCAGTTCTTCCGCCGTATCACCCAAATTTTTTACCGCCGATATTGCCATAACCGCTTCCTGTCGGTTATATCCAAGCCCTACGAGCGCCGCAGCCGCTTCTGTTACAGCGTCCTGCGAAAACTCTGACATATCCGCGCCGTCACCTATCGCATCATCAAAGCTCACCTTTTCCTTTAGCTCAAGCACTAACCTTTGCGCGGTTTTCTTACCCACTCCGGGAACATTTGTAAATGCCCTGTCATCATTTGAAATCACCGCTGCCGCAATGTCATTTACACGCATTGTAGAAAGCACCGCCGCCGCCGCTTTAGGACCGATACCGCTTATGGTAAGCAGCTTTTCAAACATCGTCTTTTGCTCTGCTGTCGCAAAACCAAAAAGCGTCATGCTGTCCTCCGCCACCTTTAAATAAGTGAAAAGCTTAGCACTTTCCCCTGTTTTTATCGCCGCCAATGAAAAAGCGTCCGTATAAATCAAATATCCTACGCCGTTTACATCAATAACCGCATAATTTGCCGCCTTTTGCGCGACCGTCCCTGATATATATGCGTACATACACACACTCCTTCTCCAAATTTTTATACATAAACTTTTTACTTTATTTTAGTATTTAATATCCCCGCGGTACGTGCGCTGTGCGCATGACAAATTGCAACCGCAATCGCGTCCGCCGCATCATCCGGGCGAGGAATATCGTTTAATGACAACAACACTTTCACCATCATCTGCACTTGATTTTTATCTGCGCGCCCATACCCGACAACCGCCTGCTTGATTTGCAACGGCGTATATTCATATAATTCTTCCATGCGCTCCGCCGCCGCGCAAAGCGCCGCGCCCCTTGCCTGCGCCACATTTATAGCCGTTTTAACATTTTTATTAAAAAACAACTCCTCAAACGCAACACTGTCAGGTTTATATATATCAATAAGCTGTGCTATGCCATGGTTAATTTGCTTTAACCGCACAGGAAACTGCTCCCCCGCCTCTGTTAAAATTGTGCCGTAATCAATCAGCGTCAATTTCGTTTTTTCGTCACAGTTCACAACGCCATATCCCACCGTTGCAAGCCCGGGGTCAATACCCAATACGATCACACTGAATCACGCTCCATTTCTATTGCTACATACAGTATACATTATTTTATACTTTTTCGCAATTTGCGCTTATTGTAAAACAGATATAAATTTTCAAAATAACTATTGCATAATTATTCATTTTTATGTATAATTATAAATATTAAAGAATATATGACGCATTTGTATGCGCGAAAGAGGAGATTTGTAATGAATACCAACAAAAAATATAACAAAGTAGTACTTGCCTATTCAGGCGGACTCGATACCTCCATCATCATTCCGTGGCTCAAAGAAACCTATGGCGTCAAAGACGTTATCGCCGTGTGCGGCAATGTCGGGCAGGGCAAAGAGCTTGACGGTTTATACGAAAAAGCAATCAACACAGGCGCACAAGATGCCTATATTGAAGATTTAACAGAAGAATTTATCACCGATTATGTATATCCGACAATGCGCGCAGACGCAATGTATGAGGGCAAATATCTCTTAGGCACATCCTTTGCGCGTCCCATAATCGCAAAACGGTTGGTAGAAATAGCCCAAAAAGTCGGCGCAGACGCAATTTGTCACGGCGCAACAGGCAAGGGCAACGATCAAGTGCGCTTTGAATTAACCATAAAAGCGCTTGCGCCCGAGCTTGACATAATCGCGCCTTGGCGCATTTGGGACATTAAATCCCGTGAAGAGGAAATCGAATATGCCGAAGCGCGCAACATTCCGGTGCCCGTTGATAAAGAGCACAATTACAGCATGGACGCAAACATTTGGCATCTTTCGCATGAAGGCTCTGACCTTGAAGACCCGTGGAATGAACCTAAGGACGACCTCTACATGATTTGTAAAACACCCGAGGAAGCCCCCGATTCGCCATGTTATTTCACTATCGAATTTGAACAAGGTCTGCCCGTTTCCATCGACGGCAAAAAATATTCGCCCATTGATATGATTACAAAATTAAACGAATTGGGCGCGGCAAACGGCGTAGGCATTGACGATCTCGTGGAAAACCGTCTTGTAGGCATGAAGAGCCGCGGCGTTTACGAAAATCCGGGCGGACGTATTTTATATACGGCGCACGCGGCGCTTGAAACGCTTACGCTCGACAAAGACACCATGCATTATAAAGAAGGAATCGCAACAAAATATGCAGAACTCGTCTATGACGGCAAATGGTTCTGCCCGCTGCGTGAAGCGCTGGATGCTTTCGTCGGCGAAACACAAAAAACAGTGACGGGCACAGTGCGCATGAAGCTTTATAAGGGCGGCTGTAAACACGTCGGCATAAAATCGCCTTACTCCCTTTACAGTGAAGAATTTGCCACATTCGGCGAGGATGAAGTATATAATCACAAGGATGCCGAGGGCTTCATCAACCTGTTTGGTCTGCCGCTCAAGGTGCGCGCGCTCGCACTGAAAGGTAAAATCTAAACCACATAAAAAGTGCGTACTTTCATCGGTACGCACTTTTTTTATATTCACACAGCCGATACCTTATGTTATAGTCACCGTAACCGTCAACGAAGACGGCACCGGGCGCACCCCTAAATCAGGTTCAT
>JAVXIJ010000150.1:0-3507 GCA_036648415.1 Christensenella sp. | reverse complement strand
GTTTACACACGTCGCTTTGCTCCTCGTAAACTAAGTGGTACCGCAAAGGTCACGTTTGTGCGCCCAATAAATATTACGAACAAAATTTAAGTTACTAAGCATTTAAATGTTTAGACCTGTAGCCGCAATGAGCTATGTATAATATGTAACATATACATTTTTATTAGAAATGCGGAGCATTTCTTTAGGGTCAAGGGAGCTTGCTCCCTTGCGGGGTTCGGGGCGCGTAGCCCCGAGGTCTTGCCCTTGACCTTGCGGGTTTTAGGGCAGCGCCCTAAGGTCTTGCCCTTGACCTTGACCTTGCGAGGTCTTGACCTTTCTTGCTCCGCCCGCAGCCGCAAAACACGCGCACACTAAACTATTTGCGTTTGTGGTTACCTGATTTTGCCATAGATATTACAAGCCCCAGCACAATTATAACAGAAATCACAAGCCCTGCGACAAGCGCGAGCGTGTTGAAATTATAAAGATTGGGATCTTCGCCGAAATTTGAATAACCGGCGCTTATAATAACGCCCGCCATTACAATGCACACCGCAAGCAACACAACCGCAAAAGAAATACGATTGAACATCCGCTCAATATTTTTTTCCATGCGATCAATATTTTGGACCTTGAGGTCGAGAGAATAATCGTTTTTCTTTAACTTGTGCATAAATGTGAGCAAGGAGGAGGGCACACTTTTGGCAACATCGACCCAGTCAAGCACAAAGGATTGAGCTTCATTTTTAAACTCGGTGGTTTTAAAACGGTTTGCAAGAATCCCACGCACGGTTTTCTCGGCAATTTCGAGTATGTTGAGGGTGGGGTCGAGCTGTTCAATAACCATTTGTGCCGTGCCGAGGCTTTTTGCAACAAGGGTAAATTCGCGCGGTATTCGCATTTTGTATTTACCCGCAAGTGAAAACACGCTGGTAAACACCTGTGAAATATTCACATCACCGAGCGGCACATAAAGAAAATCATCAAGAAGAATCTCAAGTGATTTTTCAAATTCGCTAATGTTAATGTCTGCTTCGGCAGTATCCATTTCAACAATGCTTTGCGCGATTTTAAGCGTGTTGCGCGTGGCAATCCCAAGCACAAAATCGTTAAGCTCTCGGCGAAATCGGCCGTTTACAGTGCCGACCATGCCAAGGTCTATAAATTCCACATATTTTTTGTCAACCACAAAAACATTGCCGGGGTGCGGGTCGGCGTGAAATACGCCGTGCTCCAAAATTTGTGTGATCAACGAGTTGGTGAAGGTGTAAGCGATGTGCGAAACATCTACACCCGCTGTCAGCAGCGCGCCGATGCGGCTTATTTTGATGCCGCTTACATAATCCATTGTAAGCACTTTGGAGGTGGTGTATACCCAACGAATTTTGGGCACGCGAACATTGTGGTCGGAAGATACGCTTTCGCGGAAAAAATCGGTGTTTTCACCTTCTTTGGTAAAATCAATTTCCTGTTCCATCACGCGCCGAAATTCTGAAACCATGCCGGAAAAATCATAAAGCTGTCCATATTTGGAATAATTATCCACGAGATGCGCAAGCCGTTCCAAAATACCGAGATCTATTTGGATGTTTTCGCGAATATGCGGACGCTGCACCTTGACGGCGACCTCCGCACCGGAAAAAAGCCGCGCGCGATACACCTGTGACATAGACGCAGAGGCAACGGGCGTGGTATCAAAGTCCGCAAACAGCTTTTCAACGGTGTCGCCAAGCTCTGCTTCAATCACGGCTTTTGCCTCTGCATAGGAAAAAGGCGTGACGGAATCCTGTAATTGTTGGAGCTGTTTTGCAACGTTTGGCGTTACAATATCGGTGCGTGTAGAAAGAATTTGCCCTAATTTTACAAATGTCGGGCCGAGTTCTTCGCACATAGCGCGGATACGCTCACCGACAGAGGGCATATTATGCTTTTTCTCCTGCTCAAAAATCTTTTGAGGATTTTTGCTGAGCGTGGATTTTACGAACAAAAACCCGAGCCCGTTCTTATTAAAAGCGGACAAGATTTCTCTGTAGCGTTGTAAATTTTTGGAAGCGATAAGCGATACCCCCCATTTATCGGACAACACAAAATACGCCTGATAAAAACTCTCAGAACAAATTACTTCTCAGGTGTTTTGGCAGCAGAAAGTTCTTCCTTGATTATTGCGCGAATATCGTCTTTTGTGATGCGCGTGTCGTTTGTAAGCCCAACATCACTTAAGGTTGAACGCACCTCGTCTTTTACCAAGCGGTTTAATTCTTCACGCTGTGCTTCGCCCTTTTTAACTAAATCGCTTGCAAACCCCTGTGCGTCTTTGCGGGCAACCTCGCCTTTAGCGACCATTTTTTCCACCATGTCTTCGATTTTCTCGCGGGAATATGCAAACAACCCCATACCGAAATTAACACTGTCTTCAATTATATTAGCCATTTTAATATCCTCCTTTTTCTTTTATTATACCTCATATTATCGGAAAGTAAACTGTGTATTAAAAAGAAAGGTTTGAAAAGGCGGCGCGTGGCTACTATAATGTAGTAGAAAGCACATAAAATGGGAGGGTTCATAATGGATTTAACAGAATTACGCACGAAAAAAGGTTTTATATGCGATATGGACGGTGTGATTTATCACGGTAACCGTTTGCTTGAGGGTGTATCCGATTTTGTGGATTGGCTTCAGCGCGAAAACAAACCGTTTTTGTTTTTAACAAATTCCAGTGAGCGTTCGCCGCGTGAGCTGCAGCAGAAGCTTGAACGTTTGGGGCTTGATATTGACGAGAGCCATTTTTATACGAGCGCGCTTGCCACCGCTAAGTTTTTAAAGTCGCAAACCGTTAAGAAAAGCGCGTTTGTGATAGGTGATGCGGGGCTTATCAACGCGCTTTATGAGGTGGGAATCACCATGAATGATGTTGACCCTGAATATGTGGTGGTGGGTGAAACGCATAGCTATAATTTCGACAGCCTTGCGCAAGCGGTGCAGCTTGTGATGAAAGGCGCAAAACTTATCGGTACAAATCCGGACCTTACAGGGCCGGGGGAAAACGGGATTTTTCCTGCGTGCGGGGCAATGATTTCACCGATTGAGGTTGCAACGGGTAAGAAAGCGTATTTCATAGGCAAACCAAACCCGCTGATGATGCGCACGGGCATTAAGATGCTCGGGCTGCACGCAAGTGAGGCGGTAATGGTCGGGGACAGAATGGATACAGATATGATTGCGGGTATTGAGTCGGGGCTGGATACAGTGCTGGTGTTGTCGGGCGTGAGCACGCGTAAAACTATTGAGGAATATCCATATCGCCCTAATTATGTGTTGAACGGCGTGGGGGAGATTGCAAAAGGGTAATGTATAACTCAAATATTTTTTCATTAGAAATGCGTAGTTTTAAGATATTGTAGGGGCGGTTGCTTTTTCAACGTGAAGTTTGTCTTGACCTTGTAGGGGCGGATACCATCCGCCCGCAACAGCACTTATATTTTTAGACCCATACCCGTAAGTGCTGTATATAATGTATAACTCATA
>JAVXIJ010000149.1:0-3513 GCA_036648415.1 Christensenella sp. | reverse complement strand
CCTTAGCGCGCTTCACACATAATACAAATCCTTGGAGGGATATGCCGGTTCACAGGTGAGGTTCACATTAAGCTTTTTGAGTGCCGACTCATCCACCTGCGTAAGCATGCAAGTGGAATGCACCTCGCAGCCGTCAAGCTCCTTTAATTTTTCCATAGCGACATCCGCCATTGGGTTCATTGCAGCGCTTATCGAAAGCGCAATTAACACATCTTCAATATTCAAAATCGGATCGACTTCCTTTAATGCCGTGCTCTTAAGCTTCAAAATCGGTTCTAACACCATGGGCGAAATAAGCCGAATTTCATCTGCTATATTTCCCAAATGCTTGATTGCATTTAAAAGCATACTCGAAACATTATTCATAAGCTCTGTGGTTTTACCGGTAATAATTGTGCCGTCCGGCATACCGATTGCCGCCACAGGTATATTTTCCTTTTTCGACTTAGCAATAGCAGGCGCAACCACCGCACGAAAAGACGGCTCAAGCTCAAGCTGCTTCATCAGCATCAAATTCTTTTGCAGCGCCTCCGCCGAAGCGCTCCCTCTTTTGAAATCACACTGCGCATTATAATATCTGCGAATTACCTCCTGACACGCCGCCTCACGGCAACGCTCATCATCCACAATGGCATATCCCGCCATGTTTACGCCCATATCTGTAGGGGATTTATAGTAATCCTTATTGCCCGTTATTTTGTTGAATATGGCCTTTACAATAGGAAACGCATCAATATCGCGGTTGTAATTTACCGCCGTTTTACCGTATGCCTCCAGATGAAAAGGGTCTATCATATTTACATCGTTAAGGTCGGAGGTTGCCGCTTCATATGCCATATTAACCGGATGCTTCAACGGCAAATTCCAAATTGGAAAGGTTTCAAATTTTGCATATCCCGCCGCTGTACCGCGCTTATATTCATGATAAAGCTGCGACAAACAGGTTGCAAGCTTGCCGCTCCCGGGGCCGGGGGCAGTCACTACCACAAGCGGGCGTTCTGTTTGTATATACGGATTCATTCCATAGCCTTCATCGCTCACTATAAGCTCTGTTTCATTGGGGTAACCCTTTGTGTGCTTATGCACATAAGTCTTAACGCCGCGCCGCTCAAGCCTTTGCCGAAAAACCTCCGCCGCGTGCTGCTCAGTATATTGCGTTATAACGACGCTGCCGACATAAAGCCCCATACCGCGCAAATTATCAATAAGGCGCAGCATATCAAGGTCATATGTTATGCCTAAATCCGCACGGATTTTATTTTTTTCAATATCGCCGGCGTTTATGCAAAATATGATCTCTGCTTGGTCCTTGAGGTGCTGCAACAGCTTTGCCTTGCCGTTTACATCAAAACCCGGCAGCACACGCGCCGCATGATAATCATCAAACAGCTTGCCGCCGAATTCTAAATACAGCTTGCCCTTAAAAAGCTCAATTCTCTCAAGAATTTTCTCTGTTTGTTTTGCGATATATTTGTCATTATCAAACGCTGTTTCCATATTTTCCTCCATAGAATTAAGCACCCAAAAGCATACTCCCGATTAAAACAATTTTGCAGCTTTATATCATTTCACAAGAAACGGAACGCAACAAGTGCGTTCCATATGTTTTGTATTTATAACCGCTGCGCCAAGCAATATTTAGCTATGTCCTTAAAAATATGCCGCGCCCAAAATATGCCGCGCCGTCGGTTTGTTTTTGCACTTTATATGCACCCGTCATTTCACATTTTGATTTGTTAACAATGCGTGCACTCCATAACCACTATTCTGTTGCGCTTTTTAAGGCTATCCGCCGTAATCTCAAACACATCGCCGCCCAAACGGGAAACGTCATATTCACGACTTTGCGCGCGCGCAAGAAAATCATGCACCGACGCAAGCTCTTTCATTGTAAGCCCATTCACCAAATAGTGCATGGGTATGGTAATGTTTGCGTGTACAGCGTCCATAATATTAAGCGCACCCTTAGCACCCACGGTATACACGCCGCCAACAGGTATCATCAGTATATCGACCTTGCCGATTTGCTTAAAATACTCAGGCGGCGGCATTGCGCCCACATCCGCCATGTGCAAAATACGCATATTGTCTGCTTCTATCAAAAATGATACGCACGTTCCGCGCTCCGCGCCGTTCTTTTCATCATGCATAACGTTAATGCCCGTAATTTTGATGCCGTCCGCAGCATATTCGCCCACTTTATCAATAAGCGTATATTCCGATTTTATGCCATCCAAATAAGACTTATTGAGGTGGTCAAAATGGTCATGCGTAATGAGCACTATATCCGCCGACTTTTGCGGCACTAAAAGCCCAACCTCATCACCGTACGGATCTATAATTATTGTTTTACCTGTCTTTGCAGTCAAATAAAAACAAGAGTGACCAATCCATTCAATTAACATAATGCAACTTCCTCCTAAATAAAATCCCCAAAATTTATTATCAGGCTCACGCCTTTAGTATACTTTTGTAATCTATATCAAGCTTGTTTACCGCCTGTTGTCCGCCCACGCTGATGACATATTCAAGGTTTATTTTGCCCTTGTCTTCCGCCATATCGCTCATTATCTGCGTTGGCAGCACCGACATCTGCATCATGCCGAACGGCGTATCATATGCCGCCTCAAACATACGGCTTTTAAGAAACACAAACTCGGTTTCCACAAGCCCCGTGCGCTTCAGCTGCACGCGGTCGCCCTCCACCGTAAGGCAGGTTTTTGTGTTCTCCATGCCCGACAGTTCGCTTTCATCATATTCAAGAATATATTTACCGTCATCATGTGTCAAGCTTCCCTCGGTATACAGCTCCATTGTGCTGTCGTCATATTCATCTGCCTGCGTACCGCGTATATTTAACACAATGTTTTGCACTGTTTTTGTCATTACACTTCTTTCCGCCGCAGCATCGCGGCAAGCCCCAAAATTTAAGCATATTTCACGGATTTCTTGCTGTATTCAGCAAGTCCTTACACTCTTCCATAATACGTTGTAATGATTATACCACAAAACTGCCCGACCGAAAATTATTTTTGTGTTAATTTTCATTTTTACCTCAAAAAAAACGTTGTAAAGCCCCAAATGCTATGATAAAATACAAGCAGAAAAAGAACCATAAATTAAAACTTGCCTTCGAACAATTTAGTTGGGGGAAATTTTTAACCAAGGGTCTCTTTTCCCAAAAAAATTTTAGGAGGATGCTATAACATGGCAGACAAGACACTGATTTGTAAGGACTGCGGAAGCGAATTCGTTTTTACAGAGGGTGAACAGGAATTTTACAAGGAAAAAGGCTTTGAAAATGAGCCGGTCAGATGCCCGAATTGCAGGAAGGCAAGAAAACAGCAACGCGGCAACAAAAGAAACTATGACTGAGCATTTTCAAAAAAGACCGCAGCGCGGTCTTTTTTTGTGCTTTATGATGTATATGCACATTGCGCTTGTTATCGCCCATATGCCACGTTCCCTGCCCCAAACGCGGGCAACTTTCGCCGCCCCGTCAATGCAAGTGTT
>JAVXIJ010000148.1:0-3529 GCA_036648415.1 Christensenella sp. | reverse complement strand
ACTCAATCGCTACCGCAAACTCTGACTGATTGGCTGAACGCTACCACAGGCGGTAATGACTATCAGCCTTACGCGGGCGGATTAGTGCCCCTACAGTTATACAAAATATGCGTTGAAAATTAAACAGGCGCGACCCATGCAATGTCAAGACCTTATGACACAGCGCGACAACCCATCGCCTTTGTAGGGGCGGATACCATCCGCCCGCGCCCTTAAAACCTTAGGGCTCTGCCCTACAGCTTTTTGATTAAAAAACTATGGTAAAACCTGCATATACCCTTAAATCTTTTTATGGTGCTTCGCCTGCCTTACGCTTTCATCCGCCTCTATCTTCGCGCGCCGCGCCGCCGCTTCTAATTTCACATACTCTTTTTTTGCCGCGTCCGCCTTTTTACTTAGCTTTTTCGCGTTTTCCACCGCTTCCAGCGCATCATTTTCCTTTAAAGACTGCACCGGGTCAAACGTATCCTCTTTGTAAAGCCATACAAGCACGGTAAACAGAAAAACACCCGCAATAATTATGCCCGTCATTTCCGTAAAGCTCGTCACATTAAGAATTGCCATAAGCGCAATCATCGTCGCCCAAATAATAAGCACAAACACCAGTGCTTTTTTAAACAATGCCGAATAGTGGTTGCGCAATGTGAGCGTAAACAGCATTAAAATAATTGCCAATGAAACCGATGAAAACTGTGCGCAAAAATTATGAAACCACGTAAACCCCGGGAGTACATCCGGCAAAAACGGCACAATATTGCCGAATATAAGTGCTAAAGTCGCAAGTGAAACAATAAATCGTATTTTAGAGTGTGTGTTTTTCGTAAGCATCAACAGATAACCCACAAAACTCGCGAAATACGAACAAAACAGAATCGTCCATATTATGAATAAAAAGTGCATTCCGCCGTTTGCGTTGCCCATTGCAGACATCGACATGGAAAACGGGTCACTCCTTGTGCCTAACCATATCGTAAAAATAGGTATCACTCCAAGCGACAAAATACCATAGCCTATAAGTCCGCCGATTATCCTTTTCCTGTAACTTGAAATCTCCTGTTTTTTAGGAATCGCCTGTTCCATATTATTCCACCCCACGCTTTTAAATATATTCATTGAAAAAATACCGTGTATATGCACGGATATATAAGTACATATTAAAAATTATATGTTACGCTGTAATTATAGTCAAGATTATTTAAAAGCAGCAAGACGCTGATAAATAAGCTCCTGCGCTATTTTTAAACCTCCGACTGCGAAAAATTGTTTTAACCCATGAGCGCTCCCGCCAACATTCCGCTTATTTTACCCATACATGACGCAAATGTAAATATTCGTACAACGCTTATACCCGTCACAATAATGCTGATTATAAGTGCGACGTTCGCGACGACTGACCTTTGCTTTTTGCGCGCAATAATTGCCGTCACCAGCCCTATAATTCCCATTGCCGTGCCGACATACGGCCCTATTATAAGGCTTAGCGGAAAACCCAATACAAAACTCAAAACGATACCTACTGCGCTTATAATAATTGATACAACTGCCATTTTATTTTCTCCTCACTGTTACATTTATTCTATCATAACCGATATTGCCGCCTTTACGCAAAACAAATTTTTGTTTTGCGCGCTTTTAATATTGTTATGATATAATAAAGCCGAAAGGTCGGTACACCATGAAAATATTAAAACCAAAATTATCCGCGGAGCTTGATGCAGACGCTGACTTTAAAACAGAAATATCGCACTCCCGCGCAGAGGAAACAAATATCGAAAACAAAGCCTTCGCTTCGCTGATTTTTGACGACGACAATTTCAGCAAATCATATTTTCACGGCACGGCATTTAAAAATTGTCACTTTACAAATTGCAGCTTCAAAAAATCAGAGTTCGTCGACTGTCAATTTAATCTTTGTGATTTTTCAGGTTCAACATTTGAAAGCGCATATTTTAACCGCTGTGCATTTCATTCCTGCAAGGGCGTCGGCGCAAATTTCTATCTTGGGTTTTTTCGCGATATTTCATTTTTTGACTGCAACTTTGGTTATTCAAATTTCATGAGCTCCAAATGGCGCGTCGCGCTAATTTCAAGCAGCACATTTTCAAATGCCGCGTTTGAAGAATGTGCCTTTAAAAATCTCGTGTTTGACCATGCCGATTTAACGCTCGTCAATTTTTTTCAAACCCTGCTTAAGGGTATCGATTTTACCTCCGCCGATATTTCGGGGGTTTCTGCATCCGCTTATGAGCTTGGCGGCGCTGTCGTAAACACTGCGCAAGCCGCCGCTCTTGCAAAGCTTTTAGGAGTTATTGTTGTATAACCCTATTTGACAAACGCGCGCGCAATTGATATTATGTTGTATATACACTAAAGAGGTGATTTATTATGAGATGTGAATGTGCGGAATGCGGAATGTACATGGTTCACGCAGAAGATTTAACGCTTGGGTGTATCTGCCCCGCGTGCCTGGCGCGGTGTACAGCCTGCCTTGGAACCAACAGCGTGCTGAGCCGTGAAGAGCTCAATGCAAGCAAAGACGACCCCGCTTTTGTTAAGCGGTTTACCGAAGAAAACAGTGAGGACAATTCTGATGACTAAACAGGAGAAATGTATTTGCATTCAGCTGCGCGGCGCGGCGCGCACCCTGACTTCTTACTACAACGCAATGCTCGGCCCCGTCGGCATAACCATAAACCAATATTCACTGCTGCATCATTTGCAGGAGCTCGGCATTGCCAACATGAGCGCTTTAGCGGAAGAGCTGCGGCTTGACCGCAGCACGCTTGCGCGCAACATAAAGCCGCTTATTGCCGCAGAATTAGTGTGCGATTCCGCCATATCGGGCACGCGCAACAAACAGCTGCAACTAACCGAAATCGGCGAGCAAAGGCTTTTGCACGCAAAAAAGCTGTGGAAAAAAGCACAGCTGTGCATTGAGGAACAGCTTGGCGAAAAGCGACTGAAATCACTTATAAAGGCACTTGCCAAAATCGAAACAATCGGAGGGCACACTGATGATTTATGATGCACAGGCTTTAGAAGAAGAAACCGTTATGATCACCGCCGCACATATGTGCGCCGCGGCGCGTACCGCACCCAAAACACGCGGCATTGATTACATAACAACCTGCGTTTTAACAGGCGATGAAAAAGACGCGCTCGCAGATGAAATGCAGCGGCTTGCCCCCATTCTTGATTATCCGTTTTTTGAGCGTGATGCTGCAAATATACGCGCAAGCCTTGCCGTAGTGCTGGTTGGAACTACCTACCAACAGCGCGGCTTAAATGAAGGCTGCGGCTACTGTAACCAAAAAAATTGTGCGGAATGCGCCACCCAAAACAGCGTATGCGCCTATGACAACATTGACCTTGGCATTGCAATAGGCTCTGCCGTAAGCATTGCCGCCGATGCGCGTATTGATAATCGCGTGCTGTTTTCCGCCGGCCGCGCCGCACTTTCACTGAAAACCATGGGGGATGAAATCAAGGTGATTATTGCAATTCCGCTGTCCGCCACCAAAAAATCCCC
>JAVXIJ010000147.1:648-3551 GCA_036648415.1 Christensenella sp. | reverse complement strand
CGTTGTGCCTTGGCGGGAATCAGCGCAACAGTCTGCTACGTATCTGTGCCAAATACAAAAAAGGAAGAAGTATAGCGGAAAACGCGACATTTTTGAAAGAGGAATACATGCACGGCGGACGCGGATTTTATATGGATGGGCAGCCTGTTTCGATGTGGTTTGATGAAACGGGGCTCAGCATTGCGCAGGGGCGCAGCGTAGTAAATGCCACAGGGCGTGTACGTCTGACATGGGAGCAGGTGGCAAAACGGATCGGAGAACTGTTGCAGTTGGGGCGTTACATTCCGAAAGAGAAATTGGAGCAAGTGGATGAGCACGAGCGTAAGGAGCTTGCGGCACGGCTGTTTTTCTTTTTCCGTGATGATTATGACAACATTCCGGATGAATGGTGGGGGCAAAGAAAGGGTTATCCTGACGCTGAGGCATATATTGCTGAAACGCTGACAAGAGATAATGGGATTGATGAAGTCGCAGGAAAACTTGAGGCGGCGATTACGGACATGGAGCAAACCCCGCTGACACGCAGAATATTTCATGATCCCCAAAAACTGCTTAGTGATGTAAAAGATCTGAAGTTGAGTCCACTTGAGTTTGATACGCAGGAAGCGGTGCGGCAGCCGCGGGGAAAATTTATTACAGACGATGAAATCACAACGTTTTTTAAAGACTTTATTCATGTGGATGGGAACAAGTATGCTGCATATATTTTTTTCCAAAAGGAAAAATCTATGCAGGAACGCATAAAGTTTCTAAAAAACGCATTTGGAACAGGTGGCGGCACTCATGCGTTATCCGGGGCTGATGACAGTTGGCAGGAGCACTCAAGCGCAGGTATAACACTTATGCGCGGGGATATTACATCGCCATACGATAAGGTTCAAATATCATGGTCAAATGCGTCTAAGTACATTTCCGACTTGATTGAGGCAGACCAATATTTAAGCGCAGAGGAAAAAGCGCATATGCCCGTATACATAGAGAAGCACGAGCAACAAAACTTGAAACGTGAGGAAGAACAGTTGCTGCGTGAAGCGGAGCGGCGAGTTGCAGAGCAAGAAAAAACGCGCAGGCAGACAGTGCATTATGATTATTCTATTGGCGATGAAGTAATTATTTCTATGGGAACGCATACAGTTCTTAATGTTACGTACGAAACGGTTACGGTAAATGATGAGAAATATCCCCTGCTTACCAAAGACATCCCGCGCGACAAGTTTGAACGGCAGCTGCGGCAGTATACACAAAATGATTATCTTATGACAGGAGAAACAACAGTGTCGCCCTTGCACGAATCAGAGCTTGTGCAAGAGGATGCAGCGCTTGATTTACAGCTCGGAACAATTATTAAATGGGATGAACATACTTTTAAAATTGAATCTATCGAATATGTTTCAGGTGATGTAACAATGCGGGACATAACTTTTGAAAATGAAGTTGGTTTTCCCATCAATCGTGTTGAAAAAATTGAAGTTGTACGGGACAAAATAATTGCACAAAACAAAACAGCAGAAGAATCAGAACAAATGCCCGTACAAAAATCAAATTATCAAATTACAAATGATGAACTCGGATATGGCAGTAAAAAAGAAAAATACCTGAACAATATTACCGCAATCAAAACGTTGCAAGTTATCGAATCAGAAGCGCGTTTTGCAACGCCGAAAGAACAGGATGTATTGGCGCGTTACGTTGGCTGGGGCGGTTTGGCAGAAGCGTTTGAGGGAGCTGTCAAAATCTCTGATTTTGCTAACAACTCCCCGGTAAGGCTTTCCAAAGAAGACGAGGCAACGCCGAAGTCTGATTTGATGAAAGCGACTGCCAACATTCTAAACAAAGATAATTGGGCGAAAAAATGCGCAGAGTTAAAGGAACTTTTGTCCGAATCTGAATACCGCTTGGCATGTGAGTCTGTGCTGAACGCTCATTACACATCCCCTACCGTAATCCGAGCCATGTATGATTGTATTGCAAATATGGGATTTAAAAGCGGAAATATATTAGAGCCGTCCTGCGGCATCGGAAATTTTTTCGGAATGCTGCCTGAATCTATGAAACAGAGCAAACTGTATGGGATTGAACTTGATTCAATCACCGGGCGCATTGCAAAGCAGTTATATCAAAATGCAGATATTGCGGTGCAAGGGTTTGAGCAAACCAATCTTCCGGACAGCTTTTTTGACCTTGCGATTGGCAATGTACCGTTTGGCGATTACGGTGTAGCAGATACGCGATATGATAAAAATAAATTTTCTATTCATGAGTATTTTTTTGCAAAAACACTGGATAAGGTACGCCCGGGAGGAATCGTTGCGCTTGTTGTCAGCCGTTTTACTATGGACAAAAAAAATTCTGCCGTTCGCAAATATCTTGCAGAGCGCGCGGAACTTTTAGGAGCAGTGCGCCTGCCAAACAACGCTTTTCAAAAAAATGCGGGAACAGGCGTTACGGCTGACATTCTTTTTCTGCAAAAAAGAGACAGGCCACAGGCAGTTGAACCCGATTGGATCCACACAGAAAAGATGGACGAGGGATATTCTCTGAATTCATATTTTGTAGATCACCCGGAAATGATCCTCGGAACACTGTCTACAGAAAGTACGCAGTATGGTAAGCAGGACGTTAAGTGTTCCCCTATTCCGGGCGCAGATCTCGGGGAGCAGCTTAAAGAAGCAATGGCACACATTGAAGGATACGTCACGAATTATGATGTAGAGTTTTTGGAGCAGGACGAAACCGAATCTATCCCTGCTGACCCCACCGTGCGCAATTACAGCTATACCTTGTATGACGGAAATATTTATTATCGTGAAAACAGCCGCATGAATAAAGTGGATGTATCACTTACAGCGGAAAACCGCATACGAGGAATGATTGGGCTGCGTGATTGTATGCGCCGCTTGAGT
>JAVXIJ010000147.1:0-638 GCA_036648415.1 Christensenella sp. | reverse complement strand
TTCAAATGGAGAACGCCGATGACTCCGATGTGCGTTACGAACAAGAAAAGTTAAGCCGTCTGTATGACAGCTATTCAAGAAAATATGGCTTGCTTAATTCACGCGGAAACAGCATGGCATTTTCGGATGATTCCGCATATTTTTTGATTTGTTCGCTTGAAATACTTGATGAGGAGGGTAAGCTCAAGCGCAAGGCAGATATGTTCACGAAGCGGACCATCCATCCGCAAGAGGTTATTACATCGGCGGATACGGCGAGCGAAGCGCTTGCAATATCGCTTGGAGAAAAAGCAAAAATTGATATTGCGTATATGGCACAGCTTACGGGCAAAGATGAACAGGAGTTGGTACGGGAACTGCGCGGCGTTGTGTTCAGAGATTTTGGAAACATTAACCCGGAGCAACTGTCATGGGAATCTTTTAAGCTAAATAGTATTCCGCTTGTCACTGCTGATGAATATCTTTCGGGAAATGTGCGCGCAAAGCTTAAACAGGTGCAAAGCATTTATGATGTTTTAAAATCCCATTCCACAGACGCAGATTTGTTGAATGTGGCAGAAACTCAGGTAGAAACACTAAAACAAGTTCAGCCAAAAGACCTTGGTGTAAGTGAAATCGATGTGCGGTTGGGCGCAACA
>JAVXIJ010000146.1:0-3574 GCA_036648415.1 Christensenella sp. | reverse complement strand
GAGCTTGCTCCCTTGCGGGTCTTAGGGCGGAGCCCTAAGGTCTTGACCTTGCGGGGTTTGTCGCATCTGCCCTAAGGTTTAGCTCCTCAGCACATAACTTCAAACACACACAACAAGGAGAACATTTATGGATTTTACAGAAGTATTACCGCTAAACGAAAAAGCAATGATTGCCGCCAAAGAGCGCGTGGATTCACTCACAAAGCCTCTCGGCAGTCTTGGAAAGCTTGAAGAATACGCCATAAAATTAGCCGGCATACGCGGACATATGGGCGGAACGCTTACAAAGCGTGCAGTGCTTGTTTTTGCCGCCGACAACGGAATTTATGAGCAGGGCATAACCCCCGTACCTCAAGAGGTAACGCCCATCCAGACCATAAATATCGCCAACGGAATTGCCGGTGTAAACGCACTCGCGGCGCAAGCGGGCGCAGATGTTGCCGTATATAATGTAGGTGTTGCGCAAAACATCAGCCGCAAAAACATACACAATGTGCTTGTGATGAACGGCACAAACGATATGACACAAGGCGCTGCAATGACGCGCGAACAATGCGAACGCGCCATTAAAGTCGGCATGGACGCTGTTGCCGAACACGCAGATTATGATATAATCGGATTAGGTGAAATGGGTATATGCAACACCTCCACCACCGCCGCCGTCGGGGCTGTGCTGCTGCACAAAACCGCAGAAGAAATGACGGGCAAAGGCGCGGGCATCACTGACGAGCAATACAACAAAAAAATCACCGCTATCAAACGCGCAATAGATGTAAACTCCCCCGACCCTTCCGACCCAATCGACGTGCTCTCAAAAGTCGGCGGGCTTGACATTGCGGCAATGGCGGGCGCTTATATCGCGTGTGCACATTACAAAATCCCTGTTGTAATTGACGGCTTTATTTCCTCGTGTGCGGCGCTCATTGCAAAACTGCTTGTACCCATGAGCACGGCGTATATGTTCGCATCACACAAAAGCTATGAGCAGGGCTTCACTTTCATCTCTTCCGCGCTTGGGCTGACACCCGCGCTGGCGCTTGATATGCGGCTCGGAGAGGGCAGCGGCTGTCCGCTGATGTTCTACATACTTGAAGCTTCCTTGCGTATGCTTGAGGATATGGGAACATTTGCCGAGGGAAGCCTTGACCCATCGGAATTTATTGATATACGAGGATAAATGAAAAAAAACATTCCTTTACAAGTCCTACGCACGTGGCGGTTTATACTCGAATGGGCAACATTTGCGGGTATTATTTGCATGGTTGCGACCTTTGCGCTCACCGCAAGTATACTCCCCATTCCTCCGCCGCCCGCTGACTTTGTCGGGCTGGTTGCGCAATACGGAATGCGCACCGTGCTGTTCATATTGTTCGCTCTTGGTGGGCTTGTATGCGGACTGTTGTTTCTGCTGTCACGTTTCCCGCGGCTTTACAAATACCCTGTGAAAATCACTGCCGACAACATCGAGCCGCAATATCACATTGCAAAAACAGCGCTGTGCGTCGGCCAGCTCATAACCGTTGTTGTTACCTGTGTATTGATGTTGCGTGTATATGCACGTAACATCACCATACAATCCGCAGATTTTCGTGAAATGCTTATAAATTCACTGATCGCGGGTTGTATCGTGTGGCTCATCTACTATTTCACCGCGCGGCGATTTCGGTAGCGCAGAAAGGGCATTCCCATGAAAAAACGTGTAGTTTCCCTTTTACTTATTGTACTTCTGGTATTTTCCTCAGGCTGTGGTATGCTTCCCGAAATACTTGCCTCCCCCGAAGCATCCGCAACCGCTTCACCCACCGCAACCGCAACACTTTCGCCCTATGAACAGCCCTCCCGTGAAATCACTCCTTTTTCTGAAATGCAATACATCCGTCCTGATGCGGACGCTGTTATTGCGCGCATAAACACACTTACAAAAGAGTTAGAAGACGGGACTGTTTCCGCGCAAACTCTCGCCGCGTCTGTCGGTGAGGTCGACAAACTCTTCAGCAATTTCGTCACCATGCACACGCTTGCCCGAATCCAAAGCAGCATGGATCAAACCGACGAAAAATGGCTTGAAGAACAGCAATACACCTCGCTGCACGCCCCTGATGTACAAACGGCTGACGACAACTACATCACCGTGCTTTACAACTCGCCTTTCAAAGAACAAATCGAAACAGAATGGGACAGTAATTACTTTTCAGATACAAGCGATACGTTATTGTACAACGACGAAACGCAGCCGCTTTACGCAAAAGAGTCCGAGCTTTTAAACGAATACATCAACACTCTTTCCGTCGGAACAGTTACTTATAACGGGCAAGAGGTTACATACAACGACATTTCAGCAATGGAATATGATGAATATGTTGATGCCTTAGCGCTTTGGGATGAGGTCTACAACCCCATTCTCGGCAATATTTTTGTCGAGCTTGTGAAAACGCGGAATCAAATCGCGCAAACACTTGATTACGAAAATTATACCGATATGGTGTTCAAGCAAATTGACATGGATTACACGTCGCAGGATGCACAAACACTTGTTGACAGCATCGCCGCAAACCTCGTCCCCATTTATGATGAAATCGTAAACTCTTACTTACCGTTTTTGGTGGAGGATGATATGAGTTACGAGCGCATATCCGCTTTTGCCGGCGAAACCTTAAGCGCAATGGACACGCGGCTCGGCGAAACCTTTAAAACTATGAATGATTATGAGCTTATTGACTATGAACCTCGCCCCGGAAAAGTTCCCGGAGGGTTTACAATCTATCTTGATGATTACAGTTCGCCTTTTGTCATATTTTCATACATAAACGACGAGCAAAGTATGCGCACACTTATACATGAATTTGGGCATTTTAACGATGACTGTATCACTAAGACCGCCATTACAGAATCCACCGACACCGCCGAAATTTTTTCGCAGGCGCTCGAATTGTTGTTTTCACTGCACTATGGCGAATTATTCGGGGAGGAAACCGCCGCTGAGTTGCAATATAATATACTTTTCGACAATTTCTCCGCTATGATCGATCAGGCTCATTATACCGCCATGGAATTTGAAATTTATTCACTGCCCACAGAGGAAATTACTCTCGAAAAAATAAACAGCATTGCGCAAACCACAGCCGAACGCTTTAAAATCAAAAGTGACATAAGTTACCTCGATTGGGTGTCCGTAACACATCTCTTTCAAACACCTTTTTATCTGATTAGTTATGCAACGTCTATGGATATAGCATTGCAATTATGGGAAATTGCGCTTACAGATGAACGAGCCGCGATGGATGTTTATTACACGCTGCTCGCGCGCGAAAAAAGCCCGAAATTCTCAGAAAACATTGAACACGCGGGGCTCCGAAGCCCGTTTGACATCAATGAAACGGAAAAAATCGCTGAGCTTATGCGCTATCATTTAATAGATAACGCCCCCGCAGACGCGGCGGCATAAACCACTCGCCCTGCAAGGTCAAGACCTTAGGGCGCTGCCCTACAAACCCTACAAGGTCAAGACCTCGGGGCGCTGCCCCGAACCCCGCAAGGGAGCAAGCTCCCTTGACCCGAAATGCTCCGCATTTCT
>JAVXIJ010000145.1:0-3625 GCA_036648415.1 Christensenella sp. | reverse complement strand
GGCTCCATGTCATGTATATCGGCAACTACCTTGCCCGTTTCTTTATCAATCACCACAGTTCCAAGAGGTACTTTGACAACAATATCCGCGCCTGTTTTGCCGTGCATATTTTTCTTTTTACCCGATTCACCGTTCTGCGCATCGAATTTTTTGTGATACCTGAAATCCATAAGGGTGCGCATTCCTGTATCCGCCGCAAATATAACACTGCCGCCCGCGCCGCCGTCCCCGCCGTCAGGACCGCCCGCCGCTACATATTTTTCCCTGCGGAACGAAACCGCACCTGCGCCGCCGTTACCCGCCTTTATAATTATCCTTACTTTATCTACTATCATTTATTATATGGACACAAGTCGGCAATGCAGCATATATCGCACAACGGTTTTTGCGCCTTGCAAACCCTGCGCCCGTGCCATATCAGCCAATGATGCGCCTGTGACCAATCCTCTTTCTTGATTATTTGAGTTGCCTGCCGTTCTACAACATTCGGATTATCCGAATGCGCAAAACCTATGCGGTTTGATACCCGCCCAACGTGTGTATCCACCGGAAACGCCGGCAGCCCAAAAGCAAATGCCAATACAACATTCGCCGTTTTTCTGCCCACTCCCGCAAGCGTCACGAGCTCTTCCATGGTGCACGGCACAACTCCGCCGTATTCGCTCACCAGACGCTTTGCGCACTCCACAAGATTTTTTGCCTTGTTTTTGTATAACCCGCACGTCTTGATATAGCTCTCCACCTCCGCCACATCTGCACGCGCAAGCTCCATAGGTGTTTTGTAACGCCGAAACAGCTCCTTTGTCACAATATTCACGCGCACATCCGTACACTGCGCCGCAAGTATCGTTGCCACCAGAAGCTCAAATGGATTTTCATATACAAGCGCGGAACGAACATCAGAATATTCCGTTCTCAATCGCTCTATAATTTCACTGTTTTTATCCATGATATTATTGTAACACATTTTTTTGGATATTATCAATAAAAGTAATCGGAAAAGCAATATATTGCATAGCGCGCCGACCTGTATTTTGCATTTATCAATATGTCTTATTTGTCATCATGCTTTTTACGGTGACGCCCGCAAGATTTCCGAGCTTTCCCGTCAGCGCGCCTAACTGTTCGTTTGTAACCTCCACCACAAGTGAGATTATGTACAGTTCTTTTTCTTTGTTCGGCACACCCATACGCGCGTGCACAACATCAGAATATTCCGAAAGAATCGCGTTCACCGCCGTGACATTTTCCCTGTTTCCCTCAATGATAATCGCAACAATGCCTATTCTGTTCATACCCTTTATTCCTTTAGTTTGGTTTCACTTCTGCAAGCGCCGCAATGCCCTGTTGAAGCTGTGCGTCTGTTTCAAACGTCAATTTCCCCGCCGGGTTGCTGACCGCCACATCCGGTGTAATTCCGTCGTTTATCGCTTTATCATTAGGCGTATAATAAAGCGCGCTCGTAAGCTTTGCCCCGCCGCCCGAATACGGCATATCCACCACCGACTGCACAACTCCCTTGCCATATGTCTTTGTACCGATAATCTTGCCGCGCGCACTCGCCTGCACTGCCCCTGCGAACACCTCTGATGCCGAGGCTGTGTTTTCGTCCACCAACACCACCAACGGTATATCATAATATTCAGCGTTTACCTTAAGCTCGTCACGTTCATTGTTTTTGTCCACAGTATACGTCGCAATCCCCTCGGGAAGTATTTCGTCTAACATTGCAACCGCATCTTTGATGCTTCCGTCCATATTGCCGCGCACGTCAATAACAACTCCCTGCGCACCCGCGTCCTTTAAAGACTGTATCGCTTTTTTAAACTCCTCCACACATTTTCCGTTAAATTCGGAAATCACAATCTGCCCAACCGTATCATTTAGCATGGTAAATGTAACGTACTGCATATCAACATTTGCACGCGCAACCTCAACGTCACGCGGCGCATCCGTACCCGTCTGCACTAAAAGCTTTACAGCAGTCCCCGCAGGCCCGCGAAGCATATTCAGCGAGCTTTCATAATCAAGCCCCGCAATATCCGTGCCATCCACCGCGCGTATAACATCGTTTTCCAATATACCCGCCGTTTCCGCCGGCCCCGCGGCATAAATACGTTCCACCTTAAGATGCCCCGTACCCTGATACGGCCCTGCCGAAATGCCTATTCCCGCCATATCGGCATCCGTTTGTTTATTAAATTCTTTGTATTCGTTCTCGGAATAATAAACAGAATAACGATCGCCGAGCGACTCCACCATGCCCTTAAGCGTGCCCGTTACAAGCGCGTTTTGCTCTACATCTCTATAATATGTTTCACCGATTATCTTCTCAAGGTCACTGATTTCCATGTATTTCTGAATGTCTTGGTAATTGCCCTTGCCAAGCAAAATATCATTTCCCTTGATTTTAGATGTTTGATAAAAATACACGAAAAGCCCTGTCACAAAGCTCGCCGTTATCGCTATAATCACACACAATATAAACAACTTTTTTTTGTCCAAACGGTTCATACCTCCATTTGCAATATGTTTTAATAATTAAACAACGCACCTCCGCGTCTGTGTACATGCGTTTTGTGCGTTTTTTATTTCTTTATAATTATTACAAACTTGTTACGACCTATTATATCATTTTACCGTGAAAATGCAAGTTTCAGCGTTGCCGCTGCAAAAAGCTCACAAAATTTGTTTGAGCAGCAGTGCTAATTTTGAAATGTCTTGTATATATGTTTCTTTTAGGCTCGGATTGTAAATGATACTTGCCGGATGATAAAGCGCGAACAACACAGCACCGCCGACGTTTGCCGCGCACACCGCTCTGCCGTGGCACTTGCCTATATCGGCAGAAAAATCCGTTACTGCCCGAAGCGGTGTGTTTCCGAGCGTCACGATTATCTTTGGCGCAACAATCGCTGTTTCCTCGCGCAGAAACGGCTGTGCAGCAAGAATTTCAGCTTTTGTAGGCGGTCGGTTTGAAATGCTGTTTTTTGCGCTTGTTTTTGTCGGGCGGAATTTGCACACATTTGTAAGATAAAAGTTCTCCCGCGTAAGCGCAAGCGACGTGAGAAACTCATCAAGGTTTTTTCCCGCTTTTCCCACAAACGGACGTCCCTTGGCAATCTCTTCTTTCCCGGGAGCCTCGCCGATAAGCAGCAGCCGCGCATCAATGTTGCCGTCGCCGAATACAAGCCGTTCATCAGGATAGTTTTTTTGAATGCGCGCGTATAACTCGCGCAGCTGCTGTGCTTTCATGAGAATATTTCCTTTGTTGGGGCGGATATAGGTCAAGACATTATAGGGCAAGACATTATAGGGCAAGACATTATAGGGCAAGACCTCGGGGCTCTGCCCCAAACCCCGTCGGGGAGCAAGCTCCCCGAACCCCGAAATGCTCCGCATTTCTGATAAAAATATATTTATCACACACTATACATAGCTCATTGCGGGTATGGATCTAAAAATTCAAATGCTGTCACGGGCGGATAATATCCGCCCCTACAAGGTCAAAACCAATACCCGCCGCAATCGGCAACTGTAGGGGCACTTATCCGCCCCTACAAGGTCAAGACCAATACCCCTAAGACCTCACACGTCCGTTCGTCCCTCAAGTGCTTTTGCAAGT
>JAVXIJ010000144.1:0-3648 GCA_036648415.1 Christensenella sp. | reverse complement strand
TTATTTGATATTTCTATTTCATTGATATTGAGTATTGTTTTGCTGCCGGTGTTAATGATTCTGTGCATTGTAATCATAAAAGATTCTCGCGGAGGAGCATTTTTTTTGCAGGAACGAGTTACAAGGTACGGAAGAGTTTTTAAGATTATAAAATTTCGCACAATGTCTGTTATACAGGTAAAGGACAGCGCACAAGTGACGGCAATGAATGATTGCAGGATTACAAAGGCGGGAGTGTGGCTTAGAAAATACAGATTAGATGAGCTGCCGCAGCTTTTTAATATTTTAAAAGGGGATATGACATTTGTAGGCACAAGACCGGAGGTTCCGAAATATGTCAGCTGTTATACCGATGAAATGCGAGCAACGCTTCTTATGCGTGCAGGAGTGACATCAAAAGCGAGTATTTGTTTCAAAGATGAGGACAGTATTTTGGCAGGGAAAGGTGATATTGACAAAGCTTATGTAGAAGAAATATTACCGCAAAAAATGAGATATAATTTAGAATATTTGAAAGAATGCAGCGCTATGATGGATATAAAGCTTATGCTTGCCACATTAAAGGCAGTTGTAAGAAAGGATACAGAGAATGGCTAAAACAATATGGATCATGAATCATTATGCGCATACGCCGGATTCAGGGACAATAACACGGCATTATTATCTGTCAAAATATTTGATGGAGATGGGATACGATGTAAAAATTTTCACATCTTCCGCGATACATAATACAGATATAAATGAGATAAAAGACGGGGCGCTGTACAAAGAAAAAACGATAGATGGCAGGGATTATGTTTTTGTAAGAACTTGTGATTATCATGATAATGGTATGCAACGTATCAAGAATATGGCTGATTTTTATTTTAATTTGAGCAAGGTTACTAAGTTTTTTAAGAAACCGGATATTATATATGCCTCATCACCACATATATTTACGCTTTACAAAGCGCTTAAGATTGCGAAAAAGTTAAAAGTACCGTGCATTTGCGAGGTGCGTGATTTATGGCCGGAAGCTGTTGTTGAATTCGGAAATGTTACAAAAAAGAATCTATTGGTAAAAATGCTGTACCAAATGGAAAGAAAGATATATATCAAGGCCGATGCACTGATTTTCACGATGCCCGGCGGACGTGATTATGTTGTGGAAAAAAAGTGGGATAACGTGGTAGATGTGAATAAAATTCACAATGTAAATAACGGCGTGGACTTGCTTTCATATGATGTAAATCAAAAAGATTGCGTTTTAAATGATTCAATGTTAGAGGATACAGACACGTTTAAAGTAGCTTATACAGGCTCTATTCGTAAAATTTATGAGATAGGGATAGTTGTAGAGGCTGCTAAAAAAGTGCAGGAAATGGCGCTGCCCATTCGTTTTTTGATTTATGGTGACGGAAATGAGCGTGAAGAATTGGAACAGAGATGTAAGCAAGAAAAAATTGAAAATATTATTTTTAAGGGATGGGTGGACAAAAAGTATATCCCTTATATTTTGTCAAAATCTGACTTGAATTTAGTGCATAGTAAAGCATCGGATATGGGTAGATTCGGCACGAGCAATAATAAGTTATTTGATTACTTTGCTTCGGGTAAGCCGATTTTGATGGATGTGGTGCTGCAAAATTATAATATCATAGAAGAATACGGCGCCGGGATTTGTACGGAGAACCAAAATGCACAAACAATCGCCGACGCTGTTATAGAGATTTATAATATGCCAAAAGAAAAACGTGAGGTAATGGGCAAGAATGCACGGCGCGCGGCACAAGATTTTGATTATAAGAATCTTGCGCAAAAATTAGAAAAGATTATAGAAGAATTACTTTGAATCAGTTAAGAGGTAAAAATGATTTTGTCAATTGTAATGATGTTGTTGATGTTCATTATCGTACCATTTCTGTTAGGTGCACTGTTTACTTATTTTTCAAAAGAAGACAGTGTGATTTTATCTTTGGTGTTTGGGTTTATCGCGGTGTTTGCGACATTTCAAGTCGTTGTATTACCATGTATCTTTATCGAAATAAGTTTTACGCTGATGATGTGGATATGGATTGTAATTATTGCCGCACTGTGCATATGGTCGGCGTACTTAAATTCAAAGCGCATATTTGATATGCTGAAGCAGCTGCTGTATGGCATTAAGACTATGCCATGGCTGGCTATTATAGGAATTGCGTTAATTGTTGCACAAGTAGTTGTATTAACCTGTTTTATGCACATTGATGATGATGATGCATTTTATGTGACAGTTCCGTTGACAACACTCGAAACAAATTCAATGTACAAAATAAATTCGGAGATTGGCTTACCTATGCAATCATTTCCGGCAAGATACGTGTTTTCAGGTTATATGATTTTATGCGCAGCGTACAGTAATATTATCGGAATACATCCGGCAATAATGATGCACACGATTTTCCCGATGATTTTGATACCCCTTTCATATTTGGTGTTTTATCTGATTGGGAAAAAGCTTTTTAAAAATAATCAGAAGTCAATTTGGTTGTTTTTGATAATGTTGTCCGTGATTCAGATATTCGGTAATTATTCCGTGTATACGACATCATCTTTTTTATTGTTTAGAATTTGGCAAGGCAAAGCAATTTTAGCAAATATTATTTTACCGATTTTGTTCTTAATGATTATTCGTGTTATGCGAGATGACGGACGCAAAGAAGATTGGTGGATGCTGTTTTTTGTGATGGTTGCGGCTTGTGCAGCTACATCTATGGGGACGATATTAGCGCCGTTGATGTTGCTGCCGTTTGCAATTGCATTTGCAATTATAAAGAAAAAGTTAAGAATATTAACTTATTCGTTATTGTGTATGGTGCCGGATGTGATTATTGGGTTGGCATATATAAGGTTGGCATAGATATAATATGAGGGAAACAGATGACAGCAGGATTTAATGTGTTAAAAGATATGTTTGCGGCATATAACGGCAGCGGAAGCTTTTTGATAGTATATTTAGTTGCGTTGATTTTAATTTATGTAATAGGGAGCAAGGAAGATAAAGAGTTGTTCTTTTTTCCGACCCTTGCGATAATCATTGTGTTATTTAACCCATTTACAACATATTTTATTTTTAAGTATATGGGTTCGGATATATATTGGAGAACGTTATGGATTTTTCAGGTGTGTTTAGCGGTGGCGTATATAGCGGTGAAAGCAATAAACTTCCTGAGATTAAAAACACAAAAAGTGACGGCGTTTGTACTGATGTTAATTCTTATTGCTGTTACAGGTAAATTTATGTTTGTTCCTGATAATTATCAGGTATCAGATAATTTATATAAATTGCCTAAAGAAGTAATCCCGCTTACAGAGATTATAAAAAACAATGATACCGACGGAGATATATTAGCGGTGTTTCCGCCTGAATTAGTATGCTATATACGTCAATATGATGCTAATGTGAATTTATTATACGGGAGAGAACAAATAAAATACGGTGTCACGTATGGTGTAGAGCCGGAGCGCAGAGAGGCAATCAATAATGTTTTCGCAGTTTTATATGGCGAGGAAAGCAAGAATTTTGAAAAATTGTTATTAGGAATTCAATATGACGAACCCGAATATATTGTGATTAAGCGTGATTCCGAAGCGATTGTACTTATTGAAAAAATGGATTATAAATACATC
>JAVXIJ010000143.1:0-3675 GCA_036648415.1 Christensenella sp. | reverse complement strand
ATCGCAGAAACGAAAAATTATTTTCTTAAATTTTCATTTTTAACGTTTATGGCTATTGCCTTTTTATAAAGATTGTATTAAAATATATAAGGTAAACAGAGGGTACGCACGCGTAAAGCGCGTGTTTGCATAAATTTTAAAAGGGAACTGTTGGAGGTAAAAAATGCAACTTTCAAAAAAAGCACTTGCAATTTCGCCCTCGCTGACGTTGAAAATCACGGCGATGGCAAAGGAAATGAAAGCACGGGGTCTTGATGTTGTGGGGTTTGGAGCGGGCGAACCTGATTTTGACACGCCGCAGCACATTAAGGACGCGGCTGTGGAGGCGATTAGAATCGGCATGACAAAATATACGCCTGCGTCGGGAACGGTGGAGCTTAAAAAGGCGGTGTGCGACAGCTTGCGGGCGGATTACGACATAAGCTATGAGCCGCAGCAAATTGTGATTTCAAACGGTGCTAAGCATTCGCTGTTTAACACGTTTCAGGCGATTTTAAACCCCGGGGACGAGGTTATTATTATTGCGCCGTATTGGCTTACATACCCCGAGCTTGTGAAAATGGCGAGCGGTGTGCCGGTGCTTGTGCAGGCTGCGGAATGTGATAATTTTGAGCCGCTTAAGGCTAATATTGAGGCGGCGATTACGGATAAAACAAAGGCGATAATCGTAAACAATCCGTCAAACCCGTGCGGATGTATTTATTCGCGTGAAACCTTGCAAAACATTGCGGACATTGCGAAGGAGCATGATTTATTTATTGTTTCCGATGAAATTTACGGGGAGCTTGTGTATGACGGCGCGCAGCACATAAGCATTTCGGGGCTTAGTGAGGACGCGTACGCGCGCACGATTGTGGTAAACGGTCTTTCAAAAACATATGCGATGACGGGCTGGCGCATTGGATATACGGCGTGTGCGCCTGAAATTGCAAAGGTGATGAGCAGCTATCAAAGCCACGCGACATCAAACCCGTGCTCTATAGCGCAGTTTGCGGGCGTGGAAGCGCTTGTAGGGCCGCAGGACCAAATCAAAAAAATGCGGGATGAGTTTAACGAGCGCAGGAAGCTGATGATTGGTCTTATAAGCAAAATTGACGGTGTCAGCGCGCTTACACCTATGGGTGCGTTTTATGTGATGCTTAATATTTCACAGCTTAAGGGGCGCAAGCTTGACGGAGAGCCTATCAAGGGCTCGGTGGATTTTTCGGAAAAGCTGCTCGAAAAGAAGCTTACGGCGGTTATACCGGGTGAGGCGTTTGGCGCGGATGATTTTGTACGGCTTTCGTACGCTGTTTCGCGCGAAACCATTGAAAAGGGCATTGGGCGCATTGCCGAATTTGTGGCAATGCTGAAATAAACGGAGAAGCATACAATGGAAAACAGATATAAACGCACAAATTTGTTGCAGGAAAATGATTATAATTATACATTGCAGGATGTAGATAAGGCGAATTTATTCGAGGATATGTTTGAGTATGACAGTATTCCGAAGATAACCTTTAACCACAGAACGGTGCCTATGTATTTCCCGGAGGATATTTGGATTACAGATACAACCTTTCGTGACGGACAGCAGGCGCGCATTCCTTTTTCCGTAAAAGAGGTTGTGGATTTATATCGGTTGCTGCACAAGCTTTCCGGACCGAAAGGCGTTATTCGGCAGAGCGAGTTTTTTGTGTATACGGATAAGGACCGCAAGGCGCTTGAGGAATGTATGGCGCTTGGCTATGAATTCCCCGAAATTACGACATGGATTCGCGCAAACAAAAAAGATTTTGCGTTGGCAAAGGGCATGGGAATACGCGAAACGGGCATACTTGTTTCGTGCTCGGATTACCATATTTTTAATAAAATGGGCATGACGCGCGCGCAGGCGCTCGACCAATATTTAGGGGTGGTCAAAGACGCGCTTGACATGGGGATTGTGCCGCGCTGTCATTTTGAGGACATCACGCGTGCGGATTTTTATGGTTTTGTGGTGCCGTTTGCGCGGGCGCTTATGGAGCTGCGCGAGGAAAGCGGTATACCGATTAAAATCAGAATGTGCGATACATTGGGCTATGGCGTTACATACCCCGGGGCGTCACTGCCGCGCAGTGTGCAGGGAATTGTGTATGGGCTGCGTTTTTATGCGAATGTGCCGTCGTCTTTACTGGAATGGCACGGGCACAATGATTTTTATAAGGTGGTGTGCAACGCGTCTACCGCATGGCTGTATGGCGCGTCGAGCGTAAATTGTTCTATGCTTGGAATCGGCGAGCGCACGGGTAACTGCCCGATAGAGGCGATGGCGATTGAGTATGTGCAGCTTAAGGGCACGCAGGACGGCATGGACCTTAAGGCGATAACCGAAATTGCGGATTATTTTGAAAAAGAGCTTAAATACGACATCCATCCGCGCACGCCCTTTGTAGGCAGGAATTTTAATTCTACACGCGCGGGTATTCACGCGGACGGGCTTTTGAAGGATGAGCAAATCTACAATATATTTAACACCGACAAAATACTCGGAAGACCTGTTGCCGTTGTAATCGGCGAGCATTCGGGGCTGGCGGGAATTGCGCATTGGCTGAGCGCGCATTTTAAGCTTGGCGGGGCGAGCAAGATTGACAAAAAGTCCGAGTTGGTGCAAAAAATCAAAGAGGAAATTGATCGTCAGTATGCGGAGGGGCGCACAACTTCATTCGGCGACAACGAGCTTGAAACGATTGTAAAGGATGCGGATTATGTGAAATATGCCGCGCTTTGCGCACATATTGCGGATATAAACGGCAACGAATAGGCGTGGGAGTCGGTGGGTTATGTTGCGCGGGGCGGGCAAGATTGACAAAAAGTCCGAGTCGGTGCAAAAAATAAAAGAGGAAATTGACCGTCAATATGCGTAAGGGGCGGGCATTGTTTACCTAAAACCGATAGATTCTATTAACAGTTTATTAAGATGAATCGGGTATGCTTGACTTGATAGTTTGCGGTTTGTATACTGAGAGCAAGAAAGAAAATGTGCGGTGGAAAAAGCCGAGCATATAGGAGGTAATCGGAATGGCGGAATTTAAGTTTTGCAGGAATTGCGGATGTGCGTTGGCGCCCGGGCAGACGGTGTGTGCAGGCTGTGGCGTGCCGGTCGGAAAGGGCCATGATTATTGTTGGAACTGCGGCGGAAGAACGGATGTTGAGGCGGTGTTGTGCGTAACTTGCGGCGCGGGGCTTATTGCCAAAAGCGCTGCGGACGGACCGCGTGTCGGCAAATCAAAGCTTGCGGGCGGACTGTTGGGGATTTTCCTCGGCTGCTTCGGTGTACATAATTTCTATCTCGGATATACAACAAAAGCGGTGGTACAGCTTGTTTTAGGGATTTTGGGAATTGTGACATTCGGGATAACCACCATTGTTGCCGGAATTTGGGGCTTTGTAGAGGGCATCATGATTTTGACGGGCAGCATAGGGGTAGACGGTGAGGGAAAACCGATTATAGATTAAAAAAATAAATGACAGTAAAAAGCGCCTAAAGCTATGCAGCTATGGGCGCTTTTTGTTTATGGACAATGCGAGAGTGTTAAGCGGGCGGATGTGTGTGCGGACAGCGGGAGTGGCGGTGGTTGCGGCAAGGTTAGGCGGGCGGATGTGTGTGCGGACAGCGGGAGTGGCAGTGGTTGCGGCAAGGTTAGGCGGGCGGAT
>JAVXIJ010000142.1:0-3686 GCA_036648415.1 Christensenella sp. | reverse complement strand
CGTGTTATTTGCTTATTACCACCCATATGGCGCAGGAAGAAATTGCGGAGGCTCTTGGGTTTTATGATGTCAGCCATATGATTTTGCGTTTTAAGCAAATAGAGGGCATAACACCCGCGCAATACCGCAAACAGAATCACGGACTGTATAACTTTAAATAGCAGCACGCGCGCTTTGCGTTTTGGCATAATTTCTTATATAATAAACAATATGGATATAAAATTGATTTTTGCAATTATTACTATTACGCTTACGCTTTACGCAATAGATGTTTTCGGCGAACGCAAAAGCGGCACGATTATAAAAAAACACGCAATCATTTTTTGGTGCGGTTATGGAGGTATAGCATGAAAAAGTATGTGTTTTGCGCGTTTCTGCTTATATTTTTGTTCGCAATCGGCTGCGCGGCAAGCCCTGCGTCCTCGCCCGCCGTGCACACGAGCGCGCCTGCGGCAAGCCCCACTTCCACACCGACTCCGACACCCACGCCGACACCTACACCAACTCCCACGCCCACGCCCACACCGGAGGGCATGGTTGTTTTGGATGATGGATTTTCGTATGAATATGTTCCCGAAACGGTGCGCGAGCGCATGGCAGGAAAATCTTATCCTGAAAAATGCCCTGTTTCCTATGATACGCTGCGGTATGTGCAGGTTTTGCACATTGGGTTTGATGATGAAATACACAAAGGCGAGCTGATCGTCAACGAGAAAATTGCGGACGATATACTTGAAATTTTTAAGGCACTTTATGATGCGCGTTATCCCGTTGAAAAAATACAGCTTATTGACGAATATGACGCATCCGATGAAGCGTCTATGACGGACAACAACACCTCATGTTTTTGTTATCGCACAATTTCGGGCTCAAAAAAGCTTTCATATCATGCGCGCGGCTTGGCAATTGACGTTAATCCGCTTTATAACCCTTACGTTTCCGCTAAAAAATTAGAGCCCGCAGCAGGCGAGCCATATGCGTATGATCGCGACAACGGACACCCGTATTTCATCAACAAGGACGACCTTTGTTACCGACTGTTCACGGAGCACGGCTTTTTTTGGGGCGGGAATTGGAACAGCGTTAAGGATTATCAGCATTTTGAAATGCAGGATTAGAAGCTGCTGATTATTTTAATAAAAAATCCACAGTGTGTTCAAGGTTCATGCCGCGCGAGCCCTTTATAAGCACGGTATCCCCTGTTTTAATGTGCTTTGACAGCGCACACAACAGCTCGCCCTGTGCGGCAAACCACGCCGCGCGAGCGCCCGCATTGTGCGCGCCCTCATAAATATATTTTGCAAGCGCACCCACGCACAGCACCTTATCCGCTTTTTTTGCGGCATACTCCCCTATTTGTTTATGGTATTGCTCCGAATTTTCGCCTAATTCGAGCATATCGCCCAAAATGCACACCCTATCGCCCTCCGCCGCGCCGAGCACATCGAGCGCCGCGCGCATTGAGTCGGGGTTCGCGTTATACACATCATTTAACACGGTAATGCCGTGTTTTTTTTCTATGCACATCCGCCCGCCTATGGGTAAATATTCGGCAATACCCGCCGTTATTTCTTCCGCAGTCATGCCAAGCGCACGCCCCGCGGCAATCGCCGCCAACGCGTTATACACCATATGCACCCCCGGTGAAGGAACATGCACCGCAAATTCTGCGTCATCGGTGCACGCTGTAAAATCTGTTCCCATAAGCCCGTTGCTCACCACAGCTTTGGCATAAATATCGTTTTCCGCGGAAAGCCCGAACGTGAGCACATCCTTGCGCGTGCTTTTCAATGTTTTTAAATATGGGTCGTCACCGTTTACAAACACGCTGCCGCCCGTCTTCATGAACTCCAGCATTTCTGTTTTTGCGCGTAAAATGCCTTCTTTTGAGCCTAAATGCTCTATATGCGCCTCGCCGATATTGGTAATAAAGCACAAATTCGGACGCGCTATTTTTGCCAAATTGCGTATTTCGCCAAAATGGTTCGTGCCCATTTCCACAACCGCCACATCATTTTGCTCTTCCAGCCTGAACACCGTGAGCGGCACGCCCGTCTGATTATTAAGGTTGCCCTCCGACTTCAGCACGTTAAATTTCTGTGACAAAACGCTCGAAATCATTTCTTTGGTGGTGGTTTTGCCCGCGCTGCCTGTAATTCCGATGGTTTGTATATTAAACAAGCCTTTATAAAACTCTGCCAATTTCTGAAACGCCGCGAGCGAATTTTCCACTGTTATATACGGTTTTGCCGTATCAAGGGCGTGCTCGGTAATACAGCAAAGCGCGCCCGCGTCCATTGCCGCCGTTATAAAATCATGTCCGTCAAACCTATCGCCTTTTATGGGTACAAACAAAAAATCGCGCTTTACCTTGCGATTATCAATCACCACCCCGCGCACCGATTTTTTAAGCGCGGAAGCCTCTCCGTGATATACTCCGCCCGTGGCGGCAACGGCTTCACTAAGCAAAAATTCTTTCATCATAATTTACCTGTATTTTGCAAGTGACAGTTCGATTACACGGGTGCACAGCTCTTCATAAGAGATACCTACTGCCGCCGCTTCCTGCGGAATCAAGCTTGTAGGCGTCATCCCCGGTAAAGTGTTCATCTCAAGAAAATACATACTGCCCTCTTTCGTAAGTATAAATTCTCCGCGCGCGTACACCTCGAGCTTTAAAATACGGCACACATCTATCGCCAGCGCCTGCATTTCACGCGTTGTTTGTGCGTCAATATCGGCGGGGCATACTTCCTCTGTAAAGCCCGCTTGATATTTGTGTGCATAATCATAAAAGCCATCGCGCGGAATTATTTCAATGGGCGGCAAAGCCATATCACCTAAAACCCCCACCGAAAATTCCCGTCCCGCAATAAATTCTTCTACTAATACTTCGCTTTCATAACGAAACGCATTTTCCAGCGCTTGTGCACGCTCTGCGTCATTATTTGCCTTTGCAACCCCTATGCTCGACCCGCCGCAGCACGGTTTTATGATACATGGGAATTTTATCGCTTCAATGCCATCTGTGCCTTGTCCGCGATAAAACACTTTGCTGTTCGCCATAAGCAAGCTGCCTGCCACCATTTGCTTGGTGATGCCCTTGTGCATGGCAAGCGCGCTTCCGATATAGCCCGTGCCTGTATATTTTATGCCCAGCACGTCAAAAAACGCCTGTATACGCCCGTTTTCGCCGTCCTCACCATGCAATCCCATATACACAATATCCGCGGCACGGCACAGCTCTATTACGTTTTTGCCTATGCTTCCAAAACCGCTGTCTTCGCGTTCCGCCTTAAGCTTTTCTATATTCGGCTCCTGCTTTGTAACACACACCGCCGCAAGCTCGCCCGACACCGAAAACGCGTCTGTAATATTCGGCGGAACATCCATACCCAAAAACGAATCCACCAAAATCGCGTTATTACCGCTTGCTCTAAGCGCATTTGTAACCATTGTACCTGACGAAAGCGAAACCTCGCGCTCTGTGCTCACACCGCCTGCCAAAACAACAATATTCATATTTAAAACCCCATTTTAAGTTTTTTTGCAGCTTAAATTTTATTATACCACATTGCCGTAAAAGTGTTAAGCGCCGCGCCGCCGTAAAATAGTTAGCGTTGTACTGTGAAAAAGATTGAAATGTTCGCGCAATTATCATATAATAACTATTGTTGTATCTGCTG
>JAVXIJ010000141.1:0-3692 GCA_036648415.1 Christensenella sp. | reverse complement strand
GGCGTAATACCTCCAAATAAAAACAAAGGCAAATTCCATAATGCAAATATTATATAAACAAGTAAATTGTAATCATTTCCACCAACAACACCTACATTATATGTATAAAAATCACTCCAGTGCCCTTCCAAAAGAGCAAAACTGCTTTTCACCGTGTGATATACATCCGAATGGCATGACAACAACACCAGCAAAATATAAACAGCTGCAATTATGCACCAATCATACCATTTTATATAGCTAAATACACTCTTACCCCATTTGCTTTCTTTAAGCTCCATCTCAATTTCCCCATCCCCGAATTAAATTTTCCTGCACAATTTCTTTAACATAAAAATGCGCTCTTTGACATAATCAATCTGTCAAAGAGCGCAACTAATCATTTTTTACTTCACACTTGCAATATAGGAGATGAGGTCAAGAACCTTATTAGAATAACCCCACTCATTGTCATACCAAGCTACAAGCTTTACGAAATTGTCATTAAGCGCAATTCCGGCGCCCGCATCAAAGATACTCGTATGCGCGTCTGTTACAAAGTCAGAAGAAACCACCATATCTTCTGTATACTCAATGATACCCTTATAGTTATCAGAGAGTGAAGCCGCTTTCATAGCCGCTTTGATTTCATCATATGAAGCCGCCTTTTCCAGCACGCAGGTGAGGTCTACCACGGAAACGTCCGCTGTAGGTACGCGGAACGCCATACCCGTAAGCTTGCCGTTAAGCTCAGGAATAACCTTGCCCACAGCCTTTGCAGCGCCTGTGGAAGAAGGAATAATGTTAAACGCAGCACCTCTGCCGCCTCTCCAGTCTTTCTTTGAAGGGCCGTCCACCGTTTTCTGTGTAGCTGTTGTTGCGTGAACCGTCGTCATAAGGCCTTCCTTAATGCCGAAGTTATCGTTGATAACCTTTGCTAAAGGTGCAAGACAGTTTGTCGTGCATGAAGCGTTAGAAACAATCTTCATGGATGGGTCATATGTTTTGTTGTTTACGCCCATTACGAACATAGGAGCATCCGCCGACGGAGCAGAAATAACTACCTGCTTTGCGCCCGCTTCCAAATGAGCTTTCGCTTTATCCATAGTTGTAAATACACCGGTTGACTCTACAACATAGTCAGCGCCGATTTTGCCCCATGGGATTTCCACAGGATTCATTTTATCAAAAACTTTGATTTCGTTGCCGTTTACCGTGATAGAATCCTCACTGTAAGAAATTTCTCCGTCAAATCTGCCATGAACTGTATCATATTTAAGCATATACTCCATGTATTTTGGGTCAATGAACGGATCGTTAATTCCTACCACCTGAATGTTTGGGTTTTTTACAGAAGCACGAAAAACCAATCTGCCTATTCTGCCAAAACCGTTAATACCAACTTTAATAGCCATAATATAAAATCCTCCTAAAAATAATTAAAATAATTTACAACGCACATATTATATTATATGTGATTATACCCAACTTTGCAACCGCTCACTTACATTTTTTCACAGACAAAACACTATTAACCCTACAATAATCAAAATAGTGCCCATAAGCTTGCGTTTTGTCATGGTTTCTTTCAAAATAACACAGCTTAAAATCGCCACCAGCGCCATTCCCACCGACTCAAGCGCGGGTCCGTATTTAAAATCCATCCCCGCATATGCCCATATGGAAAACAGCATGGAAACAAGCATCATAAGATAGCCGATAATTACACGTTTATTAAGATACTGCTTCCAAAAGCTTGAATATTCGATATTTGCGCTCGTCTTAAGCAATATCTGCGAAAATGCGGCAATAGTAACACCGCACAGCATTATGAGTACGCTACTTAGATTTGGCATCTGTATTCACCAACATCGTGCCCACAAGAATAATCGCTGTACCGATTATATTTGCCACGGTGATTCCTTCCTTAAAAATCAGTGCCGCCCACACCATTGACCAAACAATCGCCACCGAGCGATTTGCATACGCCACATTAAGGTCAAAACGCTTCAAGCCTTGCTGCCACAGCAGCGCGTACACCGCCAGCACAATAAAATCAAGCAGTATGAAAACTATAAACCCTGCCGACATAAATTCATTATCATGTGTCGCAAATTTACCAAACACGCTGGAAAAAGTATACACAATAATTATAAGCTGCAAAAAGACGATTCCCCGCCATCCTGCTTTTTTCGTGGTTTGCTCCATTTATTTTACCCCCTGTACATATCATGCTACTTTTTTCTCGTGAAAATGTCAACATTCGCGCACTATTCTCAATTTAACGGCTTTCATTACACATTTTGTTCAAATACCCAATATTTCTATGCGTCATAGGTTGTATTTTGATTTGCTGATAGAGTATAATAGATTTATATTTCGAATATTATTAAGGAGGGTTTATCCTATGCCATTAGTTACAACAAAAGAAATGTTTGAAAAAGCCTATAACGGCGGGTATGCAATCGGCGCGTTTAATGTGAACAACATGGAAATTATCCAGGGAATCACTGAGGCGGCTCAAGAGCTCAATGCACCGCTCATTCTCCAGGTTTCCAAGGGCGCACGCAATTATGCTAACCCGGTCTACCTCACAAAACTCGTGGAGGCGGCACTCGAAACAACGGGGCTTCCTATCTGTCTGCACCTTGACCACGGTGATAGCTTTGAAACATGCAAATCCTGCATCGACGGCGGTTTTTCGTCCGTTATGATTGACGGCTCACAGCTTCCTTTCGAGGAAAATATCGCGGTTACAAAGCGTGTTGTGGAATATGCACACGAGCGCGGTGTTGTTGTAGAGGGCGAGCTTGGCAAATTAGCAGGCGTGGAAGATGACGTCAACGTTTCCGCTGAAGATTCTTCCTACACAAGACCTGAAGAAGTTTATGAATTTGCTACCAAAACCGGCGTGGACAGCCTTGCAATCGCAATCGGCACCAGCCACGGCGCATTCAAGTTCAAGGGTGAGCCAAAGCTCAGATTTGATATTCTTGAAAAGGTAACGGAAATTCTTCCCGGGTTCCCGATTGTACTGCACGGTGCTTCCTCTGTTATTCCTGAATTTGTTGATATGATTAACCAATTCGGCGGAGATATGCCCGGTGCTAAAGGTGTTCCCGAAAATCTGCTGCGTCAAGCGGCTAAGAGCGCTGTTTGCAAAATCAACATCGACTCTGACCTGCGCCTTGCAATGACGGCTACCATCCGCAAGCATTTTGCAGAGCATCCGTCAGACTTTGACCCGCGTCAGTATCTGAAACCTGCGCGTGAGGCTATAAAGGCTATGGTTGCACACAAAATCGTAGATGTTTTGGGCTGCGATAACAAAGCGTAAGAATGTAATCAATTTAACTGCCAAAAAACACACTGTTTCGTATCACTCGAAACAGTGTGTTTTTATTACAACGCTGAATATCTATCCAAAGCCAAAACTTGAATGTAACATTCTGAAATTCATAACATGAAATCTCATTATGCAGCATTTATGCTGATTTTATCTCAATCGTTCTGTCATCATATACAACTTTGCTTTTTCTTAACACGCGCTGTACTAAAATCTCCCCTTGAAATCCATAGTCGAACAACGCTCAATCGGAAGCTTTACGCTTTTGCCCTCACTTGCAGATTTGTAAATCGCAAGCACAAGCTCTAACGCACGCTTCCCTGCCCGTGCGTCAACATACGGTTTTCGATTGTTTTTAATTGCGTCA
>JAVXIJ010000140.1:0-3714 GCA_036648415.1 Christensenella sp. | reverse complement strand
TTTTTCAATTGTAAAATATTAAAAAAAGGAATAGGAAAAGAAGATGAAAACAGAAACGAAAAAGTACGGCTGGAAGTTAAAGGACATTATAATGATTGGCATATTGGGGCTGTTGTTTGCGCTGATATATTTAGGTGCATTTTATTTGAGCATGGGATTACAGGCGGTGCTGATGCCGTTTGGGCTTGCACCGTTTAATTTTGAGCTTGTGTACGGCATATGGTTTATGGCGGCGACCGTTGCGGCATTTATCATAAGAAAGCCCGGTGTGGCGCTTGTAACAGAAGTGCTGGCGGCATTTTTAGAGCTTTTGATGGGGAATTTCCCGCTTGTGATTACCACGGGATTGGTGCAGGGCATTGGGCTTGAGCTTGGGTTTGCGGCGTTCCGCTACAGACGATATGACCTTTTGAGTATGTGTGTTTCCGCAACATTTGCATGCGTTTTAAGCTTTGTATGGACATTTTTCACAAATGGTTATGCAAACATTGCAGCGGGCATGCTTGTGGCAATGTTCGCAATACGTCTTGGGACATCGCTGTTGTTTGCGGGGGTGTTGAGCAATCTTCTTGGCAAAGGGCTTGCGCGCACGGGCGTGTTGAAGGGTTACCCGATCGGTGCAAAATATGTGCACGCGGATGTTGAAGATGAGGAGGAAGTGACGGTATGAAGACATTAAATATGGAGCTTGATTGGTTTGCAAATACTAATCATACGGGTTTTTATGTGGCACTTAAAAACGGATATTATAAGGACCTCGGCGTGGATGTGAAGATTCGCGGAGAGTTTGGCGGCTGCGGACATCAGTTTGCGGGAGAGCCCGACATTGTGGTTGCGCCCGAGCCTGCCATGCTTGTATACATGGATGAGGCGGCGAAAAGCGAGCAGGTAACGGCAATTGCGGTGCTTACGCAGGTTAATGATTCGGGGATTATTTCCCTTAAAGAAGCGGGAATAACCCGTCCGCGCGAGCTTGCGGACAAGCGCCTTACGCATTGGACACCGCAGTGGTTTCACGCGGTTATCGGGCGCGCGGTGACGGGGGACGGCGGAGATTATTCGCGGGTGAAGCTTGTGACTAAGGATGTGGGCGACATCACAGAAACGCTTGGTAATGACGGCGACGCGGTATGGATTTATAAAAATTGGGAATGGTTTGTGATGAAACGTGCGGGGCGCGAATGTAATTATTTTGCGCTTGTGGATTATGACCCGCTGTTTGATTTTTGTGCGCCGGCGGTGGCGGCAAAAAACAGCATTATAAACAGCGACCCCGACGCGGTGCGCGCGTTTATAAAGGGAAGCGATGAGGGATTTAGATATGCGGCGAAAAATCCTGAGGCGGCGGCAAAAATTTTGCATGAATATACGCCCGGCTTTGACGTTGATTTGCTTGTTGAAAGCCAAAATTATGTATCGGAGCTTTACCTTAACGAGAACGGGCATTGGGGCACGATCGCGCCTGCGCGTTGGGATGTTTTCAGCAAATTTATGTGTGAGGCGGGCATGACAGGCAAGGATATTTGCGGGGCAAACGGCGGATATACGAATGAATTTCATGACTGAAGCAGAGGGAATCAAATGTGAAAATTTGACTTTCCGTTATCAGGAAACGAGCAAACGCGCGGTGGTGGACGGCGCGAATATCGTCATTCCAAAAGGACGGGTGACGGTAATAACGGGCCCGTCGGGCTGCGGCAAAAGCACCTTGCTGTATTTGATGGCGGGCATTTATCCGCAGAACGCAGGTATTGTGAACGCGGGCACTCTCACCGTGGACGGGCAGGAAATAGGCAAGCTTTATCCGCACGAACGCGCGGGCATTGCGGGCATGATGTTTCAAAATCCTGATTTGCAGTTTTGCATGGACACTGTCAAAAATGAGCTGGTGTTTTGCTTGGAAAACAAGGGCACACCGCCTGCGGAGATGGACCCAATGATTGACGCGGCGCTTTTGTTTGCGGGTGTAGGGGAGCTTCAAAACAGGCTGCTCAGCACACTTTCGGGCGGCGAAAAACAAAAGGTGATGCTTGCGTGCGTGGTACTTGCGCGTCCGCAATGGCTGCTGCTGGATGAACCGTTTGCGAATGTTGACCCCGATTGTGCGCGAGAGCTTATTGAAAGATTGGGAAGCTTGCACCGCGAATACGGCGTGAGCATAGTGGCGGTAGACCATAAGGTTGAGCCGTGGCTGCCGATTGCGGACGAAATAATGCTTGTGGGCGCGGGCGCGCGCGAAAAACTGCGCGGTATAACTCCGCAAAACATACAAGATTATAAAGAAGCTTTTTGCGAGGCGGGTATTATATTTCCGTCGCAGATTTATGCGAAAAAAGAGGAAAGCATGACGCCTAAAGAACCGATTTTGAGGCTGCGCGGAGTAAGCGCGGGGTATGGTTCAAAGCGCGTGCTTGATGATTTGAATGCGGATTTTTACAAGGGAAAAATACACGCGATAATGGGGAAAAGCGGAAGCGGAAAAAGCACACTTTTTTCTGTGCTGTGCCGTATTTGCAAATATGACGGAAGTATTTTGCTTGAGGGCGACGAGCTTAAAAAGCTGCGCAAAAAAGCACAGGCGCACCGTTTGGGGTTTGTGTTTCAGAACCCGCAGGATCAGTTTGTGGCGCAAAGTGTGTATGATGAAATGGCGGTAAGCCTGAAACAAAGGTATGAGGGCGAAGCGCTTGACCGAAAAATCAAGGATTATTTGCAGGAAATAGGGCTGTGGCGGTATCGGTTGTTGTCGCCGTTTATGCTGAGTCAGGGGCAGCAGCGCAGACTGGCGGTGGCGGCGTTGTTGGCGTATGACTGCACGGTGTTAGTGTGTGATGAGCCAACCTATGCGCAGGATTTGAACGCGCTTTTGTCTGTTATGAAGCTATTGTGCGACCGCGTTAAAAAGGCAGGACTTACGCTGATTTTTTCTACACATGATGAGCGGCTTGCGCGTGATTATGCGGATGTACGATATGTTTTGCGGGACGGAAAGACGGAGGAAATATGAAAAGCATAAACCCTGCGTACAAGCTGATAGGCGTGCTTGTACCGATAATTATTCTTGCGTTTTTTTATAATATTACGCTTAATTTGGTGATATTCGGCGCAAGCCTTGCGGTGCTTGCGTTTTCCAAAATTAAATGGAGCACGGCGCTGAAGCTGCTTATTCCTGTGGCTGTTTTGACGTTGGGAATGTATATGACGGGCATGAAGTTTCATTCGGGCGCAAACATCGGAGTGGGCGCGGGAAACGCGCTGTTGTCAGGGTCGGGAGTGCTTAGCGGGTTGCAGCTTGCAAGCCGCGTGCTGGCGTTTGCGGGGGTGGGCATGACTTTTGTGCTGACTACAAACAACATGGAGCTTATGCGTTCGTTAGAACAGCAGCTGCATATGCCGGTGAAATTTGTGTATGGTTTGCAGGCGGCATTTTCATTGCTGCCTAATATGCAGGAGGAATATCGCAAAACAAAAGCGGCATTTTGGGCGCGCGGGATATATCCTTTTTCGGTGTCGCCGAGGCTGCTTATACCGCTTATGGTGAAGTCGGTGCGCTGGTCGGAGGCGCTTGCCGCCGCGATGGAGTCTAAGGGCTTTGACGAAAAAGCCAAACGCACGACATATCATCCGTTAAAAATGCGTGTGATAGATTATGCGTTTCCGTTTCTGACAACGGGATTGATGGTGTTGGGGCTTGGATTGGCGGGGTGAGAAGTT
>JAVXIJ010000139.1:0-3720 GCA_036648415.1 Christensenella sp. | reverse complement strand
CACCCAACGGGGTTTTGGGGGCAGACCCCCGAGGTCTTGACCTTTACGGTCTTGACTTTTACGGTCTTGACTTTTACGGTCTTTGACCTTTGCGGTCTTTGACCTTGCGGCTCTTGAACTAAGTATAAAAAATAATTGACGTTATGCAATAGAAACGGAGAAAGCATGAAAAAATTCAACATATTTGCAGGAAATTACGGAAGCGGAAAGACGGAAATATCTCTTAATACTGCGCTTGCACTTTCAAAAAAGCAACAGACGACGCTTGTAGACATGGATGTTGTAAATCCATATTTCAGAAGTGCGGAAAGCGAGGAACTTCTTGCGGAAAACGGCGTAAGGCTTATTGCGCCGCCGTTTGCAAATACAAATGTGGATGTTCCCGCACTTTCTGCGGAGGTTATGGCGGCGTTTGAAAGTGAAACGGCGGTTTTTGATGCGGGCGGCGACCCTGTGGGTGCGGCGGCGCTCGGCGGTCTGTTTCAAAAGTTTGATGCGCGCAGAGATGAGGTCATGCTTTATTATGTGGTAAATGCGCGGCGGCCGTTGCAGCAAACCGCAGAGGAAATCATAGAAATGATGAACCAAATAAGCTCGCGTATTCGCCTCAAGGTCGACGGACTTATAAATAACACAAATCTTGCGCGGGAAACAACGGTTGCGGATTTGCTGCACGGGCAGAAAATATGTGAAGAGGTAAGCGAAAAAACGGGAATCCCTATTTGTTATGCGGCGGGCAAACCGGAAATACTGGCGGCGTTTAAAAAACATGGGTATACGCTTCCCGAAATACCGCTCAGCATATACACTTTCCCTGATTGGCTGGTTGACGATTAACATTAAAAGTGATAATCTATAAGGTAATGCGTTATGCTGTGTTGCAATGGTAAATTATTAAAATTTATATAAAAAAAGGTGATAAAAAATGGTGAAATTAACAATTCATGAGGATGTATGCAAGGGCTGCGGCTTGTGTATCGCTGCGTGTCCCAAAAATCTTCTTGCGATTGACAAATCGCATCTTAATGCAAAGGGATACCATCCAATCGGGATAGAACGTCCTGATGATTGCATCAGCTGTGCGTCGTGCGCGCGTATGTGTCCGGATTGCGCACTTGAAGTAGATAAATAATAATAAATTTTTAGAATAAAGGTGAAGAAAACTTATGACAAAAGTATTGATGAAGGGAAATGAGGCAATAGCGGAAGCGGCAATAAAAGCGGGATGTACGCATTTTTTCGGCTATCCGATAACGCCTCAAAATCAAATTCCGGAGTACATGTCTAAACGTATGCCTCAAATAGGCGGGACATTTATTCAAGCGGAAAGTGAAGTGTCGGCAATCAACATGGTGTATGGCGCGGCAGGCGCGGGTGCGCGTGCAATGACGTCATCCTCTTCTCCGGGGATAAGCCTGAAGCAAGAGGGAATCAGCTATATTGCGTGTGCGCAGCTCCCATGCCTTATCGTAAATATAATTCGTTCAGGGCCGGGGCTCGGCGGAATATTACCCTCGCAGGGAGATTATTTTCAGGCGACAAAGGGCGGCGGCCATGGAGATTATCATCTCGTAGTGCTTGCACCTTCAAGTGTGCAGGAAGCTGCGGATATGGTGGCAGAGGGCTTTGATATTGCGGACCAATATCGCATACCCGTTATGATTTTGGGCGACGGAATGATCGGCCAAATGATGGAGCCTGTGGAATTCAGCGAAAAAGAAGGGCGTAAGCTCCCGCCGAAAACGTGGGCGGCAAACGGTCATAAAGATAAATCGCGCGCGCGTAACATCATCAATTCGCTGTATATTGAAGCGGAAGATATGAGAGCGGTAAATGACCAATTACAGGCGAAGTATGCGGAAATCACAAATAATGAAACGCGTGTACAGGAAATCATGACGGAGGACGCAGATTACATTATTGCGGCATTCGGCACAACGGCGCGTATCGCGAAGAACGCGGCACTAAAAGCACGCGAAATGGGAATTAAGGTGGGGATCATTCGTCCGATAACCTTATGGCCTTTTCCGTCGGAGGCGTTTGCAAAAGCGGCTAAGCACGTAAAAGGTATGCTGTGTGTGGAAATGAACACAGGGCAGATGATTGAAGATGTACGTCTTGCGGTCAACGGCGAAGTGCCCATAGAATTTTATGGCACGACGGGCGGCTTTGTGCCCACACCGGATGCTGTTATAGATGCTCTTGTGAAGCTTAAGGAGGGCAAATAATATGACAAAAGTATTTGAAAAGACAAAAATGTTGACAGATGTGCCCTTTCATTATTGCCCGGGGTGTACACATGGTATCATTCACAGATTGGTTGCCGAGTGCATAGAAGAAATGGGTATGCAGGATCTAACAGTAGGTATTGCACCGGTTGGCTGTGCAGTGTTTGCGTATAATTACTTTGACTGCGATATGATGGAAGCGGCTCATGGCCGTGCACCGGCGGTCGCAACAGGCGTAAAGCGCACATGCCCTGAGGATTTGGTGTTTACATATCAAGGTGACGGAGATTTAGCATCCATAGGCACGGCGGAAATCGTGCACGCTGCGGCGCGCGGCGAAAAGATTACGACGATTTTTGTAAATAATGCGATATACGGCATGACAGGCGGACAAATGGCGCCTACAACATTGGTAGGGCAGGTAACAACCACCTCGCCGTACGGCAGAAACGCGGAAACGCAGGGTATGCCGATACGCATGGCGGAAATGCTTTCCACGCTTGACGGAGCATATTATATTGAACGCACCTCCGTGCATGATGTGCCAAACATTATAAAAACAAAAAAAGCTATCAAAAAAGCTTTTGAGTGCCAAATGGAGGGCAAAGGATTTTCTATGGTAGAGATACTTTCCACTTGCCCGACAAATTGGGGATTAAATCCAAGTGAAGCGCTTAAATGGCTTCAGGAAAATATGATTCCGCAATATCCTTTAGGCGTGATGAAGGAGGGCAAATAATCATGACAGAACAGATTATTTTAGCAGGTTTTGGCGGACAGGGTGTGTTGCTTGCAGGGCAAATTATCGCGTATGCGGGCATGAACGAAGGCAAAAATGTTTCGTGGCTTCCGTCTTACGGTCCTGAAATGCGTGGCGGCACGGCAAACTGTAACGTCGTGGTGTCAGATGGTGAAGTCGGTTCGCCCGTTGTTGTAGAAGCGGATTGCGTCATTGTCATGAATAGGCCATCTCTTGAAAAGTACGAAAAAGACCTTAAACCGGGCGGGCTGCTGCTTATTGATTCCGACCTTATTGAGATAGAACCAAAGCGCACGGATATAAAGGTCGTGAAGGTGCCGGCTAATACACTTGCAGAGCAGGTGGGCAGCATTAAAGCGGCAAATATGGTGATGCTGGGCGCATATAATGAATGTGCTCATGTAGTTGATAATAAAACTATTATAGAATGTCTTGCAAAGATTATGGGCGAGAAAAAAGCACATCTTATTCCGATGAATGAGCAGGCGCTTGAGCTCGGAGCACAGGCAGCAAGATAATAACATATAAACTATAACGTACCAAAAACCGCCGAAAGGCGGTTTTTGTGTGTGCATTGAAATTTGATTGTGAAAAATAAATGTAAAGCAATGATAAACGGATCGTGATTCATTTTTGGCTAAATGAATATGTGCTGCGTTTTGCAAAACGGTGAACGGTTGGCTTTGTTTGCCGCAATCCCTTTTCACTGATTTTTCAGAAAAGCTTATAATT
>JAVXIJ010000138.1:0-3763 GCA_036648415.1 Christensenella sp. | reverse complement strand
TGCAGCCGAGCGCAATCCCCGCGCACCGCATACCGTGTTTTTTTTATTCGTATTACGCAAAAGACCAACGAGCAAAATTTGCCCATTGGTCTTCTTCATACAGCTCCCCAATTTTAGTTTTCTATAAAATCAATATTTGCCATAAGTTTTCGCTATATCCACCATGCTTTTTGCACGGTCAAAGGACGCTCCCGACGGATATTCACAGCCTGTTGCAAGCATAAATCCGCCATCCTTAGCAAAAATATCTATCTGCTCTTTACAAGTTTGCTCCCACTGCTCGTCTGTGGCGGTTACCACCATAGGCGGCGGCACACAGCCGATAAGCGTAACATCCTTGCCGTATTTTTCCTTGCATTCCGCAAAATCTTCACAATCATCCGGTGGCCATAGGAAAGAAATTGCCGCGGGGTGCATCATCTCTATTTGCACGTCAAAGTAAATTCTCTGTCCGCAATTATGAATCATCACAAGGCTGTTGCGCTCGTGCACCACATCTGCCAATTCTTTCACAAGCGGGCCTTCCATTTCCATCCACATATCCTTAGACATAATCGTGCCTGACGCAAAAAGCGTGTCAAACATTATTCCGTTTACACCGGTATCAAGTATCGCGTTCACATAATCTTTTAAGGTTTCATTGACTTCACGCGCCGCGTCCTTAACCGCTTCTCTGTCGTCATACAAATCCAAATACATATCCTGCTGGTTGCGCAGCATGGAAAGCGTTCCCAAAGGTCCAAACACAAATGCTATTATCGGAAGATCCTTGCCGCGCGCTTCCACAAGCTTTTTGCACACATCTATGTGCATCATCATGCGCTTAGAATCGCGATAATCCACTTTCTTAATCTTTGAGTAGTCCTCAATACTTTGTATAACCGATTTGCTGTAATCAGGATGTGCCGCATCCTCATCATGAAAAATCAACTCCTGCCCCCATGCGTCACACTCCACCGACAAATCAATGAGCGTCACAATGCAGTCAAGGTCATAATCATCGGCAGCTTTAATAAGTGCGTTTGCGCATACGTCCGCGTCTGTCGACCATTCCTCATAAGTAGCGTCTACAAGCTTTCTTGTAACCCCGCTCAAAATCGGATATACCGGCACACGGTCAGGCTCCTGATGGTTCATTGCCATTACTACTCTCTCAATTGGTTTCATAATAAATTCCCCTTTTCCCGTTTGGTTTTAATATAATTTGATAGTTACATCATAAGCCCGCGCGCAAGCTTAATATATCACCATCACACAAATTTTTGCACTATTTTGTTTTTTAGTAAAAAGGAGCATAAAGTTGAAAAAAACAGTGAAAAGTATAAAAAATGAGCCTGCACAATATGCAGACTCAAATATGTTATGCCGATTTCGTGCAACATCACTTTGCCGCTTCAGCCAATCTTCAGCAGCTCCGCGCCCTCCACCGCCGCATCCACAAGCGCATCAATATCAAGCACGCTCTCCGCTTCGGCAATCCGCTCAATCCGCGGGCGGGTTGTCGGGTGCTTGGGCACAAACACCGTACAGCAATCCTCAAACGGCAAAATCGACGTTTCATATGTGCCTATCTTGGTTGCAATATCAACAATTTCGCTTTTGTCCATGCCTATCAGCGGACGAAAAACAGGCATCGTGCAAACGCTGTTTGTCACATAAATGCTCTCCATGGTTTGGCTTGCAACCTGCCCTATGCTTTCACCCGTAACAATCGCCTGCGCTTCATATTTCTCTGCAAGCCGCTGCGCAATGCGCATCATAAAGCGGCGCATGATTATAACGAGCATTTCATGCGGACATTTTTCATAAATTTGCAGCTGAATATCTGTAAAACTCACAACATTCAAGCGAATAGTTCCTGCGTACGCCGAAACAAGCTCTGTAAGGTCTATAACCTTTTGTTTTGCCGCTTCACTCGTATACGGGAAGCTATGATAATGCACCGCATTTATTTCCACACCGCGCTTTGCAATCATGTATGCCGCAACAGGGCTGTCTATTCCGCCCGACAAAAGCACCATTGCGCGCCCGTTTGAATGCTGCGGCATACCGCCCACCGCCGGAATAATCTCCACATACGCATAACATTTTTCGCGCACCTCGATATAAACACTGAAATCGGGATTGTGCACATCCACGCTAAGCCCGTCAATTGCCTCCAAAATCCGTCCGCCTATCTCCGCACATAACTGCTGGGACGACAGCGGAAAACGCTTGTCCGCACGCTTTGCCTGCACCTTAAATGTAGCGTCGGCAAGCCCCTTTTGTGCCATATAATCGCGCGCAAGCTCTGTCATTGCTTCGCCCATCGCGTCTATATCCTTTTCTACCTCAATGGCGGGCGACACCGAATGCAGCCCAAACACCTTTGTTACCGCCGCTATTGCCGCGCTCATCTCATCATCACTAAGCCCCGTCACATAAAAACGCCCATAGCCCTTTTGCGCATCTGCATTCGGAAAATCCTTAAGTGCGCGCTTGATTGCCCGCAGCTGCAAAGATTCAAAATGCGGCCTGTTAAGCCCTTTTAAATGTATTTCACCATATCGTATCAATAATATCATATCTGCTCCACCTATAATTTCACGCACCCACGCCACAGCTTATATTTATTGCTGTCATTTTGCATTCGGCGCTTTATTTACTTTCTGATAAACTTTCGCAGCGCCTCCGCATTTTTTGCAATTTGCCGCGCTGCAAAACGCACCTCATCCTCTGTATTAAAGGGCGAAAAGCTTATGCGCACCGCCCCCGACGCTTCTTCCTGCGAAAGCCCCAGCGCCGTCGCGATTCTGCTCTTGCCCTTTTTAGAAGAACACGCCGAACCCGTGGAAATATACACACCCTGCGCTTCAAGTGTGTGCAGCAGCGTTTCACCGTTTACACCCAACACCGAAATATTCACAATATGCGCGCAGGCATTTTCCTCATTCTGCGGCGACAATATCACTACATCAGGAACATCTGAACACTCGTTCAAAAAAGCCTGCTTTAGCCGCTTATAATGCGCCGTGTCCACATTGCTTTCAAAATACGCCGCCGCGGCGGCAAAGGATAATATCCCTAAAGTATTCTGCGTGCCCGAGCGCAGCCCGCTTTCCTGCCCGCCGCCCAAAATGTACGGCTTCAACGGTGTATGCTCTTTATAAAACACAGCTCCCGTGCCCTTATGCGCGTGCAATTTGTGCGCGCTGACGGTGTAATAATCTATGTTTGATGTGTTGTTAAGCTTTTCCTTGCAAAACGCCTGCACTCCGTCCGAATGAAACATCGTCTGCGGATTTTTTGCTTTTACCATTGCCGCAATGCGTTCAATATCGTTTTTTGCACCCGTTTCATTGTTTACGTGCATAATGCTCACAAGCGCAGTATCCGCCCTTACAGCCTCCGCCACCGCCTCGGGAGAAATAAGCCCACTTTTATTTGTGCTCACAAATGTAACGTCCGCGCCCGCATTTTGCAGCGCGCGAAAGCTTTCCTCCACACACGGATGCTCCGCTCCGCCGCACACATAATGCATATTTTTTTTCAGCCGCGCCCCGCGCAAAACAACAGTATTTGCGCCCTCCGAGCCACAGCTTGTAAAAAAGCACTTGTGCCCGCTGCCGTGAAACACGCGCAGCAGCGTTTGCTTTGCATCATCAATGCTCTTTTGCACGCGTGTAGCGCCTGCGTAAAGCGCAGATGGATTCTGCCACGCAAAATCCGCATAATCTTTATATAATTCGCTTAATTGTTCGAGCGGCTTTGTAGTTGCCGCATT
>JAVXIJ010000137.1:0-3766 GCA_036648415.1 Christensenella sp. | reverse complement strand
GTCACCGTAACCGTCAACGAAGACGGCACCGGGCGCACCCCTAAATCAGGTTCATTCTCAAACTTGATAGGAACATTCTGATGCACACCTTTCCCAAGCCCTGTAAGATCCACAAACGGCTTTAGCTTAGATGCCGAAAAGGTTGTATATGCCTCCGCCGTACCAAACACTTCAACGTCCACCGACTGCGGCTCTATCTGAACATTAAGCCCATCTGCAAGATTCTTGTACGCAATCTTTTTCGCCGGATATGTTTTACCGATTTCCGGCTGCGTTATCGTAAGCTGCACCTGCACCTTTGCCGGCACAGCCGCAAACACTCCCTCAGAAAGCATTACTTCCGCCTCAACAATTGTATCACCCGTAGCATTCTCAAGTATTAGCGGCCCAAGCGTAGCCGCCGTAATCTTTTCAAGCGCTGCCGCTTCACCCACAATGCTCACCGTTTGCGGCGTAACCGTTACACTCGTTATTTGATACCCGTCCGCAATCCCCTGCGCCGTCGTCTTAATTGCCGCTGTATCTATGGGCACGTCTTTTTTAGGATAAACAGGAACCTCTACAATTACAGATGCACTGCCTGTAAATAAATTCCCCTGCAAACTTGCCCCGTTGCTATCCACATACGTCACCTGATAACTTGCAGTCGTTGCCTCTGTCATTTGGCTGATGTTTATGCTGCACACCGCTTTTGCGACCTTGTCCACATTTGTGCGCGACCCTGTCACCAAAACGGTAGGGCTCTCAAGCACAGGTTCTCCGTAATAAAGCCCCTCTTTTTGCTCACCTGCAAGCTGTACATCTACAGGAACATCTTTAGAAATAATTTCTTCCACATTTATAGTAACCGTAGATGGCTCTACACTGATTATTTTCCCCTGCGAAAGAGTGGTTGTTCCCTTAACGGGAAGCGTATATTCCCCCGCCGCAGTAATATTTGAAAGGTCCACGCTCACCTGAATCATATTCTCGTTAAGATATTGCAGCGCATCCGCGTTTGCCTGCGCCGTAACGGTTACGCTTTTCAGCAGCTCCGTAAGCGGCATGGTGGACATCAGCCCTTTTTGTTTCACTTCATCCGCCGCTGTATATGTCACAGGGATTTCTTTAAATATTTTCGTTTTAGGCGGGTTGCTCTCCGCTATCACAAAACTCCACAAAATAAACGCAAAAATGAGCGCGATAAGCTTCATTTTCCAATTATCCACAAACATACGCTTGATGATCGCAACAAACTTGCTCATTTATCATCACCCACCTTACGTTTGAACTTAAATGTGGTAAACTTCCCCGCTCTCTTTTCACTAATATCAGGCAAATAAAGCTCACTTAATATTTCTTTCAAAGCTTTTGCGTCTATATAGCGCTTTAATACACCGTCATACGCAAAAGATATAATGCCTTTTTCCTCTGAAACTACAAGCACATACGCATCCGATACTTCCGATACACCCAAAGACGCTCTGTGCCGCGTGCCTAACTCCTGCGCAACCTGCTTGTTGTCCGACAGCGGCAAAAAGCAGCCCGCAGCAACAATGCTTTCATCCCTCAAAATCATTGCTCCGTCATGCAGCGGCGTATTCGGATAAAAAATATTTTCGATAAGCTCGCTTGAAATATCCGCATCAAGTATAGTTCCTGAATCCAAAAGGTCTGCAAGCCCGGTCTTTCTTTCAAAAACCAGTATCGCACCCACCTTTTGTTTAGACATATTAAGCACCGCACGCGAAATTTCTTCAACGATATGTTCACCGTTTCGCATTTCCACCTGCGCTTTCCCCGCAAAACTGAATATTTTCCCGCGCCCCAGCGTTTCTAAAGCGCGGCGTATCTCCGGTTGAAACAATATCACAATCACAACCGCCCCTGCGGGCAAAATGGCGTTCATCAGCCACTTCGCGGTTTCCAGCCCCAACGCCACAAACACACGCGCCAAAATAAGGATTACACCCAAACCGATCAGCACCCGCACTGCGCGCGTTTTGGCAAGCAGCTTTATCAGCCAATAAAGTATAATTGCCACAATAATGATGTCCACAGTATCGCGCCACGTAAACGCCATCAAGCTATTTCTCAGCGGTTCAAAAAAATCTTCCAAAATTGTTTCCCCTTAGTATATTATTTCTTCACGCATAGCAGCATTGTTAAATCATCTTCAGGCTTACTGTGCAATTTTTCGCGCACTTCCGCAATAAATTTTTCACCGTTAAAATCATTATCTCCCAAAAGTTCAAAAAGCCTTTCCTTTACATTAGGGTCACTGTGGATATTATCCACGCCGTCTGTATATATAAGCATTCTCATGCCTTGCTTAAATTCAAAATAAAGGTCCTCATACGGCGTATCCGCAAACCAGTCACTTAAAGGGTGTGATGGCATATAAAGCTCCTCATAGTTGCCCGCATAATATAAAACAGGCATTACCGAAAATCCCGCGTTGGAATATGCCGCTCGATTTGTCTTAAGATCCACAACCGTAATAAATGCCGTAATATAAATCGAGTCCGCAAGCCCCAATTCCAGATATTCCTTTTCCGCATAATCAAGTATTTCAGACGGCAGAAAATGCCCTGTCACGCACGCCGCGCGCACCACTCTCGAAAAAAACACCGCGAGCATTGCCGGCATTACACCATGCCCCGATACATCCGCAACATACATCACCAGCTTGTCATCATATACCGTGCAGTCGTAAATATCTCCGCCCACAGCCTCACATGGGAAAAATCCCGCCGTAAGCTCATAATCATCCCCGCCGATTTTAGGAAGCGCGCCCTGCACAAGCGCCTCCTGCAATTTACGCGCCAGCTGCAAATCTTTCTGCATTTTTGCGTTTTGCATAAGCAAATTTTGCTTGATATTATAATCAAGCGTAATATCCCTAAAAACCTCCACCGCCGCAATCGGCACTGCATCCTTACCCATTATAGGCGATACATTCACGGAATATACTCGCCCTAAAAGCTTGCGCGTAAGCCTGCGCGGCTCTCCTGTCGCAATTGCCTCGCGCGATAAACACACCTCACATCTTTTATCTTGATGAAAAGGCGTATAACATTGCGCCCCCTCTTCACATCCAAACCGTTCGTCAAATGCTTGATTAGTCATAAGCACACGCCCGTCCGTTGCTATAACGCGCATCATATCACTCATTGCATTGATGATTGATTCAATATATTCTATGTCGTAATCAACACGCACGCTGTTCAAATCATTCCTCCTCAGCCTCATCCAACCATGCCTGGCACTTCATGATAAAAAGGCTGATTTCACTGCACGTTTTATTTTGCTCTAAAATTTCACCATCCGTAAGAGGCTTCCCAAGCGCAATTCTCTCCGAACTCATTTGGTTAAGCTTTTCACGCTCTTTAGCAAATTCGCGCATCTTATCATCAAGTTCACGCAATACATCCTGCTCATTGCTCTGCTTAATACTATCTTTTTCGATTTTTTCTTTCATCGCCCATCCCTCACTCGTCCGCTAAAACTGCGGACAGAATTCCCGCTCTGTCGAAAACACGAATAGCTCTTTTCTGCATACAGTATACTGTTATTTTATCAGCCGTAATATTTCGTATATAAACCCTCCGCTGTGAAATTCCATGTTTGCCCTCATATACAACAATTACAGGTTTATCCTCACGCTTTGCAAATTGCAACGTGCTGTCAACAACATCCATTTTTTCACCCTCTGAAATTACACTTGTATATATAGATAGTACCATAAACAAACGCCTTTGTTAACAAAAATTCCGTAAATTTTTTA
>JAVXIJ010000136.1:0-3813 GCA_036648415.1 Christensenella sp. | reverse complement strand
GGTTTAGAATTTACGCAATACGTCCTATGGCGGTGGCGGTGACGGTTGTGCCAAGGTCAAGCGACATATTTCCTATGAGCCGACCGGTGCTGCTTGAAACGGAAACGCGAACCTTGACGTTGCCCGAAACGCCGCGACGTTTAGCTTCTGCGCGCGCGGCAGTTTTAGCTTCTGCGGACGCTATTTCAATAGCGTCTTCAAGTTTTTCAACGGTAGTATTTTTGGCTGTGCCAAGCACGGTATAATCCTCGACACCTGCGGGTGTATGGTTCGGGCGCACCTCAATTTTAGAGGTAACGGAAACCCTGCCGACAACTGCGCCTATGGCGTTTGCCACACCTGCGTTTTCGGGTATTACTGCCGTTGTGCCGAGCGCACGCGCCACATCGGGCAAAAACAGATGTGTGGGCGCGCCGATACCCACAAGCGCCGCACCGGTGGAAAAACCAAAATCGGTATACCCTGTTTCATGGGCGTGCTTGTTTATTTCCCAGCTTTCACTCACTAATTGCTGCATTTGTTCGCACAATTCGTCATTTTTCATTTGCGGGAATTTGTCTTGTAATAAAATCCGTACAATATTGCAATACAATTTCTTTTTCACCAAATCATATACCATGTCGCAAAATTCATCGGTGGTGCACACATCATCGGAGTGTGCATAAAGGCACTTGATCATGTATTTTACGGCAAGCACAGACGCGCGCGCGTCATATTTGCAAAAATCGCCTTTGATGTGCATGATGTCTGTGGGGGTGAGCGCACAGCGCATTATTATGCCCTCGCGCTCCAGCCGTTCGGTGTTCATGGCATAGACATCCAGCCCTGTCGCCTCGGTGGCGGCGGTCATCAGCAGCGGGCGCTCACGTATTGCGTCGCAAAAGGCGCGTTCGTTTTCGGTGTAATTATTTGCATTTTTAATGTCTTTTACTAAATAAAAAAATTCGTGCAAGGGTATTGTTGTATGTACACGGTTTGAATCGAGCAGCTCTTCAAGGTCGGTGACGATTGACGGATAACGTTGCGCGGCAACGCATAAAGGAGTTGCGCGGCGCTCTTGTAATACAAGTGAGCTTTCGCTTATGCGCACGGCACTGTCGCCGCCCAACCCGAAGGTATCAATGAATACGCCCTTTACAAAGGTGCGCCAACCGCCTATGCGCACGCCGTCACCCGCGCGCACGGGTGCGCCGTTTTTGACGAGTGAAATATCTGTGGTGGTGCCGCCCATGTCCACGATTACGCTGTTTTTTTCGTGGGAAAGCTCGCTGCCGCCAAGCACGCTTGCCGCAGGACCGCATAAAACGGTTTCCACAGGCCGCAGCCGTGAAAATTCCTCGGACATGAGCGTGCCGTCACTGCGCACGATTACAGAGGGCGCATTTATGCCTTTTTTGTGCAGCACGCTTTTGATAGCGCACAAAAACTCTGAAATCACAGGCACAAGTTTTGCGTTTAAAAGAGTGCTTGCGCCGCGCTGTAACGAGTTTAGGTCCGAAAACAGCTCGTGTCCGCAAACTATCGGAAAAGAATATTTTTGCGCGAAAACATCGCGTGCTTTGCGCTCAAAAACAGCGCCGTTTTTCATGGCGTAAAGCTCCACAATACCAAGGGAATCGGCATCGGAAAGCCAATCTTTTGTATCGGAAAGCAACGCGTCCCAGTCGGGCTCGGAGGTGATTTCACCGTCAAAACGGCTTTTGTGCTCGCACAGAAAAATCGTGCCGTCATCTTGCAGCCCATAGTCTGCGCCGACCCAGTCAAACACACGTTTTTCCACACCTAAAAACAGCAGCTTTGCCCGCCCGCCCTTGCCCTCGATACACGCGTTGGTGGCGAGGGTGGTGGAAAGCGATACAACGCTTATGTTGTCAAAGTATTCGCTTGCAAGCCCGTTCATGGCATTTTCGATGCCTATCGCAAGGTTTTCTTTGGTGGTGAGCGCCTTTGCAGACGTGATGAGCGCGTGCGTGTCAAAATCGTATATTACGGCATCTGTATATGTGCCGCCCGTGTCAATTCCAATGCCGAGTTTCATTTTGTGCCTCCGAAAGAGTATAATATATACATTATAATATGACATATTAACGCAGAATTCTTATACAATCGTTGTATATTTTGAAATAAAGCGCTTGTTTTGAGGAAAAATGACGCGAAATGGAAAAAAATGCGCAGCCGTGATAAAATAGGGTATAAATAAATACAATTGCAGAGAAAGGGGCGCGTAATTATGAAACAAAACGGATTTTGGAAAGGGTTTTTAAGCGGAATTACAGCGCTTTTTTGTGTGGGGTTGGTGGTTGCGGCGGTGGGAAGCGTGCGCGCAAAAAATGATGTGCTTAATTTTAATGCAATTACCGATAAAATGCGGACGCTGCAAGCTACGATCGATGAGAATTTTTATTTTGAAGAAGACCCGATATATGCCGAGCAATATATATATAAGGGTATGCTGGCGGGGGTGCAGGATGATTATTCGCTTTATATGACACCGGCGGAGCACGAGGCGCATATGCGTATGACAAGCGGGGAATATACGGGTATCGGCGCAAGCGTGGGGCAAAACCCGAAAACATTTGTAACGACTTTCAGCGATATAAAAAAGGACAGCCCCGCAGAGCGCGCGGGTATACAGGTGGGCGATATTATTTTAAAGGTGGACGGCGTGGACGTAACCAAAATGCCGGTGGATGAAATTATCAGCGAGCATGTGTTGGGGGAGGTCGGAACGGACGTCAGCATAACGGTTGAGCGCGATGGTGAGCAGATAGATTTGTATTCCACGCGGGCGCTTATTGTTACGGAAACGGTGAAGCACAAAATGCTTGATGACGACATTGGATATTTGCAAATTACAACATTTGAGGATGTGACGGCGGAGCAATTTAAGGCGGCGGCGGATGCGCTTAGGAAAAGCGGCGCTAAGGGCATTATATATGATTTGCGCGGGAATTTAGGCGGGTCGCTTGCAAGCGTGGTGGATATACTTGATTATATTTTGCCGAATGGTTTGATTGTTTATACGGCGGACAAAAACGGTGTGACGCAAAAAAATTACAGCGGATTTGACGGGCACGAGATTGCTTTGCCGTCCGTGGTGTTGATGGATGAAAATTCTGCGTCTGCGTCTGAGGTTTTCGCAAGCGCTATGCGTGATTATGATTGGGCGCAGCTTGTGGGCGAGCAGACCTTTGGCAAAGGGATTGTGCAAAACATTTTCTCGCTTGATGACGGCAGCGCCGTAAAGCTCACAACGAGCGCGTATTTCACCAAAAGCGGCTATGCGATCCACGGAAACGGGCTTGTGCCGGATGTGACGGTGAAAAGTGATGTGCCGACCGACCCCGCAGAGATGTTGCGCACGGAGGAAGATACGCAGCTCGGCGCGGCGGTGAGGGTGGTTAAAGAGGAAATGTCGGGGGTTGATAAAAATAAATAGGCACGTAAATTTTACGTGCGGACGCTGTAGCAGAAGCGAGATAATTATTTTGCTTGTTGTGAAAAAAACAGGGCTTAATTAAGATAAAGAACATCATTCCTGCCGCAGGCGGAATTACTTTTACAGCCAAAAGAGGCACACCGACAAACAGCAATATTGCTGCTGCAAGCATTATCATGTTGCTTTTAATTTTGTATTTCTTCGCTTATTCAGTGCTGAATTATCTCTGTAATTCTGTCTAACACGGCGCTTACTGTGCCGTCTTTTATCAGTTTGTCCCACGCGGTGTTGTTGAAAAAGTTTTCGTTCAGCAGCATTGTCAAAAACGCAAAGCACACATTGAGGTCTGCATTCGGCAGCCGTTTTAATTCGGC
>JAVXIJ010000135.1:0-3858 GCA_036648415.1 Christensenella sp. | reverse complement strand
AACATATCCAGCAGCTTAATCGCTATAAACGGTGTAACAACACCGCCAAGACCGTATACAAGCATATTATGTCCTAATATTTTACTTGCGGGCTTTTCTGTATATTTCACACCCTTAAGCGCAAGCGGTATCAGCGCCACAATGATTACCGCATTATAAATGATTGCCGACAATATCGCCGTTGTAACGCTTGTTAGCCCCATAAAATTAAGCGCCGCAAGCTGCGGGAATATCCCCGCAAACAACACCGGTATAATCGCAAAATATTTTGCAATGTCATTCGCTATCGAAAATGTAGTGAGCGAGCCGCGAGTCATTAAGAGCTGCTTTCCGATACGCACCACATCAATCAACTTTGTCGGGCTGGAATCAAGGTCTACCATATTGCCCGCCTCTTTTGCCGCCTGCGTGCCCGAATTCATTGCCACCGCCACATCTGCCTGCGCAAGTGCGGGCGCATCGTTTGTGCCGTCACCCGTCATTGCCACAAGATGTCCCTCTTGCTGATAACGTCTGATAAGCGCTAACTTGGCTTCGGGTGTTGCCTCCGCCATGAAATCATCCACACCCGCCTCCGCCGCAATTGCCGCCGCTGTTGTGGGGTTATCCCCTGTAATCATGATGGTTTTAATGCCCATCTGCCGCAAATCTTCAAATTTTTCCTTTACGCCGTTTTTAACAATATCTTTTAAATAAATAACGCCCATTATTTTATCGTTTTTTGCAACTACAAGCGGTGTGCCGCCTTTTTCTGCTACCTGCTGCACAAGTGCTTCACAGTCCGCAGGATATTTTCCGCCGTGACAAACCACATAATCCTTTACCGCCTCGGCAGCGCCCTTGCGAATTTCTCCGCCGTCAAAATTGATGCCGCTCATACGTGTTTTTGCAGAAAACTCTATAAATTCCGCATTCATCTTAAATAAATCACGTCCGCGAATATTAAACCGTTCCTTTGCAAGCACCACTATACTGCGCCCCTCGGCGGTTTCGTCCGCAATGGAAGAAAGCTGCGCCGCATCCGCAAGCTCTTCCTCTGTTACTCCCGCAACCGGTAAAAATTCGCTTGCCTGACGATTTCCAAGTGTTATTGTACCCGTTTTATCAAGCAGCAACACATCAACATCACCCGCCGCCTCAATCGCACGTCCACTCATCGCAAGCACGTTTGCCTCGTTAAGCCTGCTCATCCCCGCAATACCGATCGAGGACAAGAGCGCCCCTATTGTAGTAGGTGCAAGGCACACCAACAGCGCAATCACGTTCGTAAGCGTAATGGCACCTCCTGCGCCCGCAAGCCTGCTTACAAAGCCCGAAAACGGCAGCAGTGTTGCACATACAATCAGAAATATTATGGTGAGTGTCACAAGCAAAATTTGCAATGCAATTTCGTTAGGTGTTTTTTTGCGTGATGCGCCCTCCACCATGGCAATCATTTTATCAAGGAAGCTCTCTCCCGCCTTGGCTGTGATTTTCACAATCAGCCAATCAGAAACCACTGTTGTGCCCCCTGTTACAGCGCTGCGGTCGCCGCCCGACTCACGTATTACGGGTGCTGATTCGCCCGTTATAGCGCTTTCATCCACAGATGCCACGCCGTTTATGACCTCTCCGTCCATCGGTATCTGCTCGTTTGCCCGCACGATTACAATATCACCCGGGCGTAAATCATTAGAAAACACTTCCTCACAGGGTGCGTTTTCCTCTGCAAGCTCAAGCTTTTTAGCTGGCACATCCCGCCTCGCTTTTTTTAGGCTATCCGCCTGCGCACGTCCACGTCCCTCTGCAATCGCCTCTGCAACATTTGCAAACAACACCGTAAACCACAGTATCAGCGCAATTGTAAGCACATACCACGGTGCAGCTTCACGCAGCCCTGCAAACCCCAATATATACAATATCGTCACAAAAATCGCTCCGATATACACCACAAACATCACAGGATTTTTTATCTGAACACGTGGCGACAGCTTTTTTACAGACTGCACGAGCGCATCGCCCATAATTGACTTACTTTTTTGTTTCATTATGATTCCCCCTTATACGAACGCCGACACAGGCATTGTGGAAAAGAACTCTGCAATCGGCCCGAGCGCAAGCGCAGGCAGAAATGTCAGTGCCCCTATAATAAACACCACCACCAGCAACAGCATTACAAACACCGCATTTGTTGTAGAAAGTGTACCCTCCGAAACAGGAATACGCTTTTTCTTTGCAAGATTTCCGCCCAGCAAAACCACTGCTGTCATTGGTATAAACCGCACCGCAAGCATGATTGTACCGATTGCGATATTGGTGTACGGCGTATTTGCCGTATATCCCGCAAACGCACTGCCGTTATTGCCCGCTCCCGACGCATAGGTATACAAAAGCTCTGAATATCCATGCGCACCGCTATTGGTAAGCCAACTTGTGACCTCTGGCACAAAGGTTGCAAGCGCCGCACCTAAAAGGCAACAGATGGGCGGCACGAGAATCACAATGCACACCATTTTCATATCAAAGGCTTCGATTTTCTTGCCCAAATATTCAGGCGTTCTTCCCACCATCAGCCCTGCTATAAACACCGCAAGTATTGCAAATGCGAGCATACCGTAAAGCCCACAGCCTACACCGCCGAACACGACCTCCCCAATCATCATAAGAAACATCGCAATGCCGCCGCCAAGAGGTGTAAAGCTATCGTGCATAGAGTTTACCGATCCGCTTGACGCAGAGGTTGTAGCCGCCGCCCACAACGCAGAACCGTTAACGCCGTTTCTTAGCTCCTTGCCCTCCATGCTCCCTGCCGCCGCCACACCGTCAAATTGCGGTGACAGCATATTTTCGCTCATCGTGATACCCACAAGCGCAAGCACGAAAATGATAAGCATTACAATAAATATCGTCCGTCCCTGCTTGCTGTCCTTAACCGCTCTTCCAAACGTGAAGCACAGCGCAGCCGGAATAAGCAAAATCGAAAGACATTCTACAAAATTGGAAAGCGGTGTTGCGTTTTCAAAAGGAAATGCGGAATTTACGCCAAAGAACCCGCCGCCGTTTGTGCCAAGCTGCTTTATGGCAATTTGGCTTGCCGCCGGCCCCATAGGCAAAATTTGCTCGCTTCCCGATTCCAACATTGTCGCATGTACATACCCGTTTAAATTCTGTATAACCCCTTGGGAAATAATAATCAGCGTAACAATTATCGCAAGCGGCAGCAAAACATAATAGGTACATTTCACAAGGTCTACCCAGAAATTCCCCACCGTCGGCGATTCCTTACGCGCAAACCCACGCATCAGCGCAAAAAGCACCGCTATACCCGTCGCCGCCGATACAAAGTTTTGCACCGTCAGCCCCATCATCTGCGTGAAATAGGAAAGGGTTGATTCCCCTGAATATGCCTGCCAATTCGTGTTTGATACAAAGCTTGCGGCAGTATTGTACGCAAGGTCCGCACTTGTTGCTGTAAATCCCTCGGGATTAAGCGGCAACACCCCCTGCGCCATATGCAATAAAAAGCAAATCGCAAAGCCGCACACAGAAAACGCCACTGCACTCAGAGCATATTTGCCGGCGGTTTGCTCGTGCAGCGGGTCTATGCGCATAAGCTTATAGGTCACGCGCTCCATCGCCGCGATAGGCTTACACGTGAGCTTGCCCGACATCACCTTGTAAATATATAATCCGAGCGGAATACCTATGCCTATTAACGCTATGATAAATATAATATCCTGCACAATTCCGCCGCTCATAGCGTTTCACCCTTAAATAAAACAACAAACAGATATCCGAGCAGTAAAATGCACATGATTCCCGCAATGATTATAATTGTTTCCATAATTTCATACTCCCTCTGTCTAATTTTTTTACACT
>JAVXIJ010000134.1:0-3864 GCA_036648415.1 Christensenella sp. | reverse complement strand
TTCATAAAAATTCGCGTTGGGAGATAAACGAATGAGTGTAAAAAGACTGTTTGTGGAAAAGAAAAAAGGATTTGATGTGGAGGCGCAGGCAAAGCTTGCCGATTTCACGCAGAATCTCGGTGCACCGTTAAAGGAGGTGCGGCTGCTTATTCGCTATGACGTGGAGGGCATGGAGGACGCGGCATTTACGGAAGCCGTCACCAACGTGTTTTCGGAGCCGGCTGTAGACATTGTAACCATGGATAAAATGCCGACGGCAAAAGGTTACACGGTGTTTGCGGTGGAATATTTGCCGGGGCAATATGACCAACGCGCAGACAGCGCGGCGCAGTGCGTGCAGATTTTAACGCACGGCGAACGCCCGAATGTGCGAACTGCCAAGATATATATGCTTAAGGGTGCAACCAAGGAGCAGACAGAGGAGATAAAAAAATACGTTATAAATCCCGTGGATTCGTGCGAAGCTTCTATGGAGGCATATAAAACACTGAAAATGGAGCTTGATGTACCCACGAGGGTGGCGACGGTCGAAGGCTTCATCAAAATGACAGCTAAGCAGATTGCGGATTTTACCGCGGAAAACGGTTACGCAATGACGGCGGAGGACATGCGTTGCGCGCAGGATTATTTTAAAAGCGAAAAACGCGACCCCACATTAACGGAGCTTAAGGTGCTCGACACTTATTGGTCGGACCATTGCCGCCACACCACTTTCCTCACAAAGCTTGATGAGGTGGAGTTTGCGGAGGACCCGCTTTCCAAAGCGGCGGAGCGCGTGTATGAGGATTACCTTAATACGCGGCGGGCGCTCAACAGAAAAAAAGACGTTTGTCTTATGGATTTAGCCACAATTTATGTGAAAGAGGCGCGTGCGGCGGGCGGGCTTTCGCATATGGATGAGTCGGAGGAAATCAACGCGTGCTCTATTCGCCATAAAATACAGACATATGACGGTGAGCGCGATTATCTCATAATGTTCAAAAATGAAACGCATAACCATCCAACGGAAATTGAACCGTTCGGCGGCGCGGCAACCTGCCTTGGCGGAGCGATACGCGACCCGCTTTCCGGGCGTGCATATGTGTATCAGGCAATGCGCGTCACAGGCTGCGCAGACCCGCGCGAAAGCATGGCGGACACCATGGAATACAAGCTTTCGCAGCGTAAAATCACGCGTGAAGCGGCGCATGGGTATTCCTCTTACGGCAACCAAATCGGCTTGGCAACGGGGCTGGTGGAGGAAATTTATCATGACGGATATAAGGCGAAGCATCTTGAAATCGGCGCGGTAATAGCGGCGGCGCCCGCGGAGCAGGTTATCCGCAAATGCCCGTCGGTGGGCGATTTGGTGATACTTATCGGCGGACGCACAGGGCGGGACGGCTGCGGCGGCGCAACAGGTTCATCTAAGGCGCACGACGAAAAATCTATAGAAAAATGCGGCGCAGAGGTGCAAAAGGGCAATCCGCTCACAGAGCGCAAGCTTCAGCGGCTGTTTCGCAACCGTGAATTTTCACGGCTGGTGAAGCGCTGCAACGATTTTGGCGCGGGCGGTGTGTGCGTGGCAATCGGCGAGCTTGCCGACGGGCTCGACATCAACCTTGACGCAGTTCCCAAAAAATATGAGGGGCTTGACGGCACAGAGCTTGCGATTTCGGAGTCGCAGGAGCGCATGGCGATTGTGATAAAGCCCGCAGATTTTGACCATGTGATGAAGCTGGCGGCGGCGGAGAACCTCGAAGCGACGCTTGTTGCGCGGGTGACGGACAGCGAACGGCTGCGGCTTATGTGGAACGACCAAACAATTGTGGATGTATCGCGCGAATTTCTTGATTCCAACGGTGCTACACAGCACGCGAAAGCAAGGGTCGTGCAAAACAGCACGGAGAATTTGTTTGAGGAAAACATAAAGGATAGCATGGAGGGCACGCTTTTAACGCTGCTTGCGGACCTTAACATATGCTCACAAAAAGGGCTTACAGAGATGTTTGACGGCACAATCGGCGCGGGCAGCGTCACAATGCCGCTCGGCGGGAAGCACCAGCTTACACCTGTGCAGGCGATGTGCGCGAAAATACCGGTTGATGACACGGACAGCAAAACGGCGACACTTATGAGCTTTGGTATGGACCCGTACCTCATGAGCAAAAGTCCGTTTTTGGGTTCGGTGTATGCGCTGCTGCTTTCTGAGGCGAAGCTGGCGGCGGGCGGCGGAAATCTCAAGGATTCATGGATAACATTGCAGGAATATTTTGAACGATTGGGTGATGAGCCCGAGCGTTGGGGGAAGCCGTTGGCGGCGCTTTTAGGAGCGTATTATGCTCAAAAGGAAATGGGAGTTGCGGCAATCGGCGGCAAGGATTCCATGAGCGGCAGCTTTAAGGACATAGATGTACCGCCCACACTTTGCTCGTTTTGTGTAGCCCCTGTTTTGGCGGCAAATGTAATCACTCCCGAGTTTAAATGCGCGGGAAACAAGCTGTATTTGATGGATATTGCGCGGGACGAGGACGGGCTGCCTGATTTTGAGGACGTAAAGAGCAAATATGAAAAGCTGCATAAGATGATTGAGGATAAGGTGATAGCTTCCGCTTATGCGATTGACCGCGGAGGGGTGCTGGCGGGCGCGGCCAAATGCGCGTTTGGCAATATGCTTGGGGTGAAGCTGTTTGAGCAGGACATGGATAAGCTCGCGCGTAAAAATTACGGCGCGGTGATGGTGGAAGCGGCGGATATTGCGGATGCGGATTTTGAGTTGTTGGGCGAAATTCGTGAAGAGCCGTTTATTGAAGCGTGCGGCGAGCGCGTGGCGCTTGAGCGTGCGGCGGAGGTTTATACAAGCGTGTTAGAGCCGATATTCCCCACAAAAACGGCGGACGGCGGGAAGCTTGACACACCGCTTTACACAAAGAAAAACATTATTGTCAGCAAATATAAAACGGCGATTCCGCGTGTGGTAATTCCGGTGTTTCCGGGCACGAACTGCGAATATGATACCGCAAAGGCGTTTGAAAAAGCGGGTGCAGTGGCAGACGTCATTGTGATGCGCAACCTTTCGGCGGCGGATATTGAGGACAGCACTAAGCTTTTGGCGAGCGAGATAAACAACGCGCAGATGATTATGCTCCCCGGGGGATTTTCGGGCGGGGATGAGCCTGACGGCAGCGGTAAATTTATCGCGACTGCGTTTCGCAACAAACGCGTGATGGACGCGACACAAGAGCTTTTGAAAAACCGTGACGGGCTTATGCTCGGCATATGCAACGGTTTTCAGGCGCTGATAAAGCTCGGGCTGGTGCCATACGGCGAAATTCGCGAAATGCGGACGGATTCGCCCACCCTTACATTTAACAACATCGGGCGGCACGTTTCTTGCATGGTGAAGACGCGCATTACGAGCGCTGCGTCGCCGTGGCTTGCGCTTTGCAACGCGGGGGACGTTCATTCGGTGGCGGTTTCGCACGGTGAGGGGCGGTTTGTAGCGGCAAAAGAGGAGCTCGCGCAGCTGTTTAAGCTTGGGCAGGTTGCAACGCAATATGTGGATTTTGACGGCAACCCGACAATGGATATAGAATTTAATCCCAACGGTTCAATGGCGGCGGTGGAGGGCATAATGAGCGCGGACGGGCGCGTGCTCGGGAAAATGGGGCATTCGGAACGTGCGGGAATAAATATTGCCAAAAATGTGCCGGGAGATTATGACCAGAAGATTTTTGAGAGCGGCGTAAAGTATTTTAGGTGAGAGCGCGGGAGGCGCGCGGGCGGAGAGTGGAAATGGCGGTTAGCCAATTAGTTAGTGCCCGTGGTAGCGTTTGTTTATTTTTTTAACGTACTTTTTGTACCGCCTGTGGTAGCGTTCAACCA
>JAVXIJ010000133.1:0-3956 GCA_036648415.1 Christensenella sp. | reverse complement strand
GTTTGCGCGGGAATCTTTGGTGGAGGAGGATATTGAACAAAATATCCGTGATATGTCTTATCAAAACTTGTTTAAACAGTTAAAAACTAAGAGGGTTTTTACAACATATTTTCGGGTGAAGGAAGCGGACGGCAGTATAAGCAATAAAAAAATACAGTTTTCTTACCTTGATAAATCGCGCAAAAAAATAATTGTGGCGCAAACAGATATTACGGAAATATATAATGAAGAGCAGCGGAAAAATGAGGCTTTAAAAGACGCGCTTTTGGCGGCACAGCAAGCAAATGCCGCAAAATCTGAATTTCTTTCGCGCATGAGCCACGAAATACGAACGCCCATGAACACTATAATCGGGATGTCTACATTGGCGGCGGGATGTGTGAATGACCCGACGCAGGTATCGGAATATTTGTCAAAGGTGGGGATTTCCGCGCGGTTTTTGCTTTCGCTGATAAATGATATTTTGGATATGTCCAGAATCGAAAGCGGCAAGGTGCTTATTCGTCATGAAAAAATACCGTTTGAGGAGTTTATAAACGGTATAAACAGTATTTGCTATGCGCAGGCGCGGCAAAAAGAGATTGAATATGATGCAATCCTTACAAGCTTTGTTGAAGACGAGTATATCGGCGACGCAATGAAGCTGCAGCAGGTGATAATAAATGTAATTACAAACGCAATTAAGTTTACGCCAAAAGGCGGAAAAGTGCAGTTTATTGTTCATCAGGAAAAAATAAGCAATGAAGAAGCGGTGATGAGGTTCACGGTAAATGATACGGGAATAGGCATAAGCGAGGAGTTTATACCGCATTTGTTTGAGCCGTTTGAGCAGGCGCGCGAAATAGCGACTGCGCCTTACGGCGGAACGGGGCTGGGGCTTGCCATTTGCAAAAATTTAGTTGATTTGATGGACGGAAAAATCAGCGTGAACAGCATTGAAGGTATCGGCAGTGAATTTGTTATAGAGGTTAAGTTAGGGATTTCGGAGAAAACGAAACGGATCGCAAAATCAAAACCCAATGTTAGGTTTGATAATCTTGAGGCGCTGATTGTGGATGATGATATTATTATTTGTCAGCAGACAAAACAGGTGCTTTTAGATATGAGCATGCGCGCGGAGTATGTGGTTTCGGGGGCAAAGGCGATAGAAGCCGTGCGGGATAAATGGGAAAAGGAAAAATCCTATGATATTATTCTTGTGGATTGGAAAATGCCTGACATGGACGGCATTGAAACCACCCGCGAAATACGAAAAATTGTCGGCCCTGAGGTAACTATCATTATTATGACCGCTTATGATTGGGCGGCGATTGAGATTGAGGCAAAACAGGCAGGCGTAAGTATGCTTATTACAAAGCCGTTATTTAAGTCGTCGTTGTGCTCGGCGTTTGAAAAGATTTACAGCGAAAAGGATCAGCGTCTAAAGGCAATCGAGCCTTGCGAATATGACTTCACGGGTAAGCGCGTGCTGCTGGTGGAGGACCATTTGCTAAACATCGAGGTTGCAAAGAAGCTTCTTAATGCAAAGCATTTGGATATAGATGTTGCCGAAAACGGGCTTCAGGCAATTGAAACGTTTGCGCAAATGGAAGAAGGTTATTATGACGCAATTTTGATGGATATTCGTATGCCGGTTATGGATGGACTGACTGCCACAAAATCAATCCGCCAGATGCGTAAGGCGGACGCAAAAACAATTCCTATTATTGCAATGACGGCAAACGCGTTTGAAGAGGATATTGAAAAGACGAAAATTGCGGGGATGAACGCGCATTTGGCAAAACCAATTGAGCCGGCCCTTTTATATCAGACAATGCAGTATTTTTTGTATAAGGAGTGAGCGACGGCATGAAGAAATTTTCGGAAGTAAAAGCGGATCTATTAAGGCTTTCTTTACCAATCGGGTTAATTATTGTTACGGCATATCCCGAATACAACATCATTTTCGCGAATGAGAAATTTTGCGAAATGCTCGGATTTACAGAAGAGGACGGACCGCTTCAGGCGTTGCGCACATCGGCATGGGACTGCATATGCCCTGAGGACATCCCCGAGCTTGATAAGCTTGCGGCTGCGCGAAAGGGCGTGGTAGAGCCATATGAAATTGCCTACCGTGTAATTAAAAAAGACGGCAGCCTTATTTGGGTAGATCAATATTCACAGCATATACTTGATGATGACGGCAAAGAGCTTGTGTTTGCATATTATACGGATATGACCAAACAAAAGCACATGGAAGAAACGATTCGCGCAGGCGCGGCAAAGCATGAAATGCTTATCAATTCCATACCGGGCGGCGTGGGAATGTATTATTGGGACGCGGTGTTTACTCCGATATTTCTCAGCGAACGCGTGTATGAGCTTTGCGGTATGACAAAAGAAGAATATAATGAGGCGACTCGTAATTCGACACTTGACGTGTTTCATCCTGACGACAGGCAAGGGCTTTTAGACGCGGTGCAGGCGGCATATGATGAAAACAGAAAGTTTGACTATACTCATCGTGTGCTGCAAAAGGACGGGAGCTATCGTTGGATGCGCGTTTCGGGGCGGGTGACGGCGGCGGCGGACGGCGCGCGTGTGCTGTATACTGTTTTTACAGATGTCAATGAACAAATGAAGGTTGAACAGGCGCTGCGTGAAAGCGAGCTTAGGTATGCCGCCGCGATAAATGCTTCTAATATCAACATTTGGGAGTATGATTATGCCGCGGATACAATGACCATTTTCTCTACATCTCCGAGGGTAACAACTGAAAGCACCGTAGTTCCTGATTATCTTAATTCGGTTATTGAGCAAAAGCATATTCGTGAGGACAGCGCGCAGTTGTTTTTTGATATGATTCAAGAATTAAAGGACGGGGCAAAGGAGGTAACCGCGGACCTCTGGATACGTGAACAATACAATGATGAATTTTGGTGTGAGCGGGTTGTATATACAAACATTTTTGATGACGACGGAAAGCCCGTTAAGGCTTATTGCGTGGGGCATGATGTAACGCGGGAGAAGGAAGCGGAAAAACGTTATCGTGATGAGCTTTCATATCGTGAGGCTATGCAAAAGACGACGATGGCATCCATCAATGTCAACCTGACAGACAATACAATTTTGGAATACAAAAGCATATTCCCGACGATTGTTGAGCATATGAACGCCGCAAAAACAGCGCAGGGATATTTTGAGCAGGTATCAACAGAGCTTATGACCAAGGAAATGCAGGAGCAATGCGCGGCGGTTTTAAACCGAGATGCGCTGCTGTGGCATTTTGCCAACGGGGAAATGACAATGTCTTTGGAGCTCACAAGAAAAATTGACGGGCGCAGATATTGGACGGTTATGTCGGTCAATATGATGAAAAGACCTGAAGACGATAACATAGTGGCATTTGCGTATTCTATTGATGTTACAAATGAGCGAATAATGCAGAATGTTATGAAGGCTATTGTAAAAACGGACTATGATTTTTTGGTGGTGGTGGATGCCGAGAGAAATTCGGCGGTGCGGTACAGTGAAAATGATGCGAATTCGTCATATGTAGAGGAAAGTGAAAATTTTGAGCAGGAAACGCAGAGCTATATACGCCGATATGTATGTCAAGAGGATGTTGAACGCGTGATAAGTGAAGTCACTGTTAAAAACATACTTGCACAAATCAATGCTCACGGAACATATAACGTGTTTTATAAGGTGCCGAATATTGAGGGGCAAATATTGCAAAAGCAGCTGCGGTTTGGTTATATAGACCGCGAGCTTGGGATTTTTTTGATGACAAGAATTGATATTACCGCAGCAGTAGAGGCGCAGGAAAAAAAGAATCAAGAGCTGGTGACGGCGGTAAAGATGGCGGAGCACGCCAATGCCGCAAAATCGGAATTTTTGTCGCGTATCAGCCATGAAATCAGGACTCCTATGAATGCTATTATAGGGATGTCGCAGATTGCGTTGCAGAGCCTTGA
>JAVXIJ010000132.1:1249-3958 GCA_036648415.1 Christensenella sp. | reverse complement strand
ATTTTTATTTTTTGCGACAATTCATTTTACAACTTGCCAATTATTCGCATACTTATGATTGACAAACACATAGATATATATGAGAATAGAGAAAGCAAGTCAAGAGCGCACAGGAGTGAAAATTTATGAATAACGATTTAAAAATAGCTAATTCCATAACATCCGAACCGATTATAAGTGTTGCGGAAAAACTCAATATCCCCACCGATATGCTTATTCCATATGGAAAAGATATTGCAAAAATACAGCTTTCTTATTTAAAACAGCTTGAGCAAAACGACTCTCACGGCCGTTTAATACTTGTGACCGCCATAAATCCCACACCCGCGGGTGAGGGAAAAACCACAGTTTCCATTGGGCTTGGTGATGCACTTGCACGCAGAGGCAAAAAAACTTGTCTTGCATTGCGCGAGCCTTCCTTAGGTCCTGTTTTCGGAATCAAGGGCGGAGCCACGGGCGGCGGTTACGCGCAAGCTATTCCTATGGAAGACATAAACCTGCATTTCACGGGGGATATATATGCCGTTACCACTGCAAATAATCTGCTCTGCGCGATGATCGACAACCACATATATCAAGGCAACGCGCTGCGCATAGACGTGAAAAACATTACCTTTAAACGTTGTATGGACATGAACGACCGCGCGCTGCGCAATATTATCTGCGGGCTGGGCGAACGCACAGACGGCGTTCCGCGTCAAGATGGTTTTGATATTTCTGCCGCTTCGGAAATCATGGCGGTGTTGTGTCTGGCATCCGATTTAGATGATTTGCGCCAACGGTTGGATTGCATAACAATCGGCTACAACCTTGACGGCGCACCGATACTCGCAAAAGACCTTGAGGCGGGCGGAGCAATGTCCGTTATATTAAAAGAAGCTGTTAAGCCTAACCTTGTGCAAACGCTTGAACACACGCCGGTTCTTATGCACGGCGGGCCCTTTGCCAATATCGCACATGGCTGCAACAGCGTAATAGCCACCAAAATGGCTACACACCTCGCTGATTACACCGTTACAGAGGCAGGCTTCGGCGCAGACCTCGGCGCTGAAAAATTTCTTGATATAAAGTGCCGCGCCGCTGATATTTGGCCGGATGCCGTTGTGCTCGTTGCAACCATTCGCGCGCTTAAATATCACGGCGGTGTAAAGCGTGCAGATTTGACCGCCGAAAATGTCGCTGCCGTCACAAAAGGCATTCCGAATTTGTGCAGACATTTAACCACCTTAAAAGATACATACGGATTACCCGTAACCGTCGCCATAAACCGTTTCACCACAGATACACAAGCGGAAATAGACGAGGTTAAAAAGCAGGTAGAGAATATGGGTGCCAAGGCTTCTGTGTGCGATGTATGGGCACATGGCGGCGCGGGCGCGGTGGAGCTTGCGGATGAAGTAATCGCTTCCATGATGAACCATTCCTCTCCCAGCCATCCATATGATTATGCCGCACCCATAATGCAAAAAATTTGTGATGTCGCTGCACGTATCTATGGCGCAAAGCGCATTGATTTTTCCAAAACGGCTAAGCAAAAAATAGCAATGTATGAGGAACAAGGATATGGCAATCTTCCTGTATGTATTGCGAAAACACAATATTCATTTTCAGATGATGCAGCTAAACTCGGCGCACCGATTGATTTTACTATGGATGTGCGAGATGTGACGTTAAGCTCAGGCGCAGGATTTATAGTGGTGCTGTGCGGAAACATCATGCGTATGCCGGGGCTTCCCAAGCACCCTGCCGCAATGGATATTACACTTGACGAAAACGGTGACACCGTCGGATTATTTTAAACTGTAAAAAAGCTTCATATAAATAAGGCACTCACGCCAAACAGTGTGAGTGCCTTATTTTTATAAACATCATCAACTTATTACAGCTTTACTTACACCCTAAAACGATCCCAAAACGCGTTCTTATTCTTAATGCCGCAGCATTCTTTTTTAATTTCTATCAATCCCATACCTTAAAAACATCTACATCCACGTGCTGCAATGTCCTCTCACTTTCGGGCGGGAGCGCCATATAATCTCCGTACAAAGATTTTAAAATTGTTTCCCAACCCTTAGGCGCCATAAACCGTTTATCATTTATGGTTACATCTTCTGTATCTTCATACCACTCGCACGGCAAATGATAAAATCCTAACATTTCCGGCGGCGGGAAATTCCCGGGCAACAGATATTCAGTATTACCCGAATATTTACTTGAGCACTTGTCATACTTATCAATTATTTTTTCAAGCGGCATACCCTTCCCTATTTTAGACAAAACACCTATAGCCGCTTTGTATGCGCCCTTGTGTTTTTGCGGGTCAAGCCCACGCCTGTGCCCCATTGCAAGCCCATAATAAAACACCAGCTTCAGCATATGCAGCTTTGCCCGCAAATCCGAATTATATGTATCATCCAATATAAATATATCGAGCTTTAATTTTTCAGAAAAATCTTCTCCGCGTCTTCCGTCATGACGTTTGCTGTTTTTATAAAGTATACCGGGGATAAAATCAGTAAAATACTGCTTGCGCGCGGGCGGCTCTTCAAATTCAAATCTGTCGTCGAGCTCACTTTTGCAAATCTGCTTGAAAAGCTCATAATCTCTACGCTTCATTTCAATGTCAATATCGTCATCCCAAGGAATAAATCCCTTATGGCGCACAGCTCCTAAAAGCGTACCCGATGATAAATAATATTTAAGGCCGTG
>JAVXIJ010000132.1:0-1149 GCA_036648415.1 Christensenella sp. | reverse complement strand
GCCGCTATCAAATAACATCCGCCGTAAATCAGCTGAATCAAAAACTGATATTTCTCATGACAAAAACGCAAAACTATAGCAAGCAAAAGCGCCGACGAGAAAAACACCACCATCCCAAGGGATGCGATACCGATAAGCCCCGACGCGGCTGCGTATACATTTGGATACAAAAGCTGTATAAGCCACGGCGAAACCAATATACATCCCACAAACCCGACCACCGCCAGCCCAACAGCAAACAGAACTGCCTTTGAAAATATCTTTGCGTTAAACTCGCCCTTATAATTAACCAAATACGCAATCATCACGCCGTTTAAAGGCCCTACCAAAAGCGCAATGGTTTTCCCGAGTAAGGATGCCGTGTAAAATGTTGTTACCGCATCTCCTCCGAGAAAATTTTGCAGCACGATTCTGTCAAGATTTTGAAAGGTATCACTTATCAAATAAGAAATTGCAACCGTCATAATCATACGCCATACGATTTTTCTGTTCGTCGAACACTCAAACGGTTTTTTGTAAATTTCTCCTTTTATTATTACAAACAAAACTGCCAACGCTTCACCGACAAGAAACACCAAATACCAGTTTTGCGTAAACCGATACACCGCCACCCCAATTAAATATCCTGCGGAAATCAGCATATAAAAGAAGAAATACCATTTGTATCGCAGCGACAAACGGTATTCCACATCCGAATAATATCTTAATAATGTCATAATCACAAGGGACGAAAGCATAAATCCGCTGAAAAAATTCAGCATGTTTTGTGTATAGAGCACACATAAAACTACTACTGTGGAAATAATGCTCATAATAAGCAAAATCGTGCTGTAGTCGCCGTTTTTGCTTTCCATTTTTGTTTTAATAACAAGGCGCGTGTTGCTCACCGCCACACCGAAAGCACCGGCAAGTATCGCGACAATCGACATCAAGTATAATACAGAACCAAACGCCGTTTCCCCCAAAACTTTGTTTAGGTATGGATATACGGCAAACTGAATTACCACATTCATAATCACGATTGCCAATACATTATATGAAAGACTTTTTGCAAATCCCAGCTTCGCTTTTGATTTCACTCTTATTCTCCCCGCCCAATCAATCAGACGTAATATATTATATAATTTTTAGCGCTCATATGCAAATTTT
>JAVXIJ010000131.1:0-3964 GCA_036648415.1 Christensenella sp. | reverse complement strand
ATTACGGCTACCGCCCTAAACCCCCAAATGCTTCACAATCTAAATTTTGTTCGCCACCGTTCCCCATACACGCGCTCCGCCCGCAAAACCCAAACCCCTCATTTTAATTATTCACACAAGCTCATTTTTAAGCTTTGCTATACTCGTTTCCAGCCTCTTAAGCGTTTCATGCTTACCCAAAAGATACGCAATTTCTATCGCCCCTCCGGGCGTGACCGCAACCCCTGAAATTGCCACCCTCAACGGATACAATAATTGCCCGTTTTTAATGCCTAAGCTCTCCACAAGCTCCATCATCGCATCATGAATTATCGTTTGCGTAAAATCATTCAAATCACGCAAAATCGGATATGCCGCCTCAAGGTATACAAGCGCGCTTTGCGGCGTTGCCTTCATTTTTTTATGATTAAAAAGCTCTGTGTCATAATTCGGCATTTCCGCTAAAAACTCAAGCTTCATCGGGATTTCATTCAACATTTCAAGGCGTGGCTGTATGAGCCGCGTTATCATAGGCAAATCAAATTTATCTACATCTATTACCTGCTCAAAATACGGCATCGCCCTTTCAATAAACCTCTGCTCATCCCACGCGCGAATATACTCGGCATTCATCCATTTCAGCTTTTCCACATCAAATATCGCGGGGCTTTTGCTTATTCCCGACACATCAAAAACGTGTACAAGCTCAGGCAGCGTGAAAATTTCCTGATTATCTGTCGGACACCAGCCCAAAAGCGCAATATAATTCAAAATTGCTTCCGACAAAAATCCCTTTTCCACAAAATCTTCATAAGACGCATCCCCGTGCCGTTTGGAAAGCTTTGCGTGTTTGTCGCGCATAACGGGCGGCAAATGAATGTATTGCGGCACATTCCATTCCAGCGCTTCATATAATAAATTATATTTCGGCGTAGAAGATAAATATTCAATTCCGCGAATAACGTGCGTTATTTCCATTAAATGGTCGTCCACCACATTTGCTAAATTATATGTCGGATAGCCGTCCGACTTAAGCAAAACGTTGTCCTCCATATCGCTGTTCGGCACGCTTACAGTGCCGTAAACCATGTCACTGTACGTTGTTTCGCCCTCTTTTGGGATGTTTTGACGAATAACGTACGGAACTCCCGCCTCAATGTTCTGTTTTATTTCCTCGGGTGTAAGCGCAAGACAATGCTTGTCATACTTATATTGCTCACCCTCAGCCTCACTTTTTGCGCGCGCCTCCGCAAGGCGCTCTTTCGTGCAAAAACAATAATATGCCGCTCCGCGCTCCACAAGCTCCTCCGCGTATTTTTGATATATCTCCTTGCGCTCCGACTGAATATACGGGCCGTATGCCCCCCCAACGTCGGGCCCTTCATCATAAATAAGCCCCGTATCCTTAAGCGTGCGATAAATTATCTCGCTTGCCTCGTCCACCAGCCGCTCTCTGTCCGTATCTTCTATGCGCAGAATAAAATCTCCGCCGTTTTTCTTAGCAAATAAATAAGCATAAAGCGCCGTCCGCAAACCGCCAATGTGCAAATATCCCGTCGGGCTGGGCGCAAATCTTGTTCTGACTCTCATTTGTATTCATTTCCTTTCAATTTCCGTGCGGTTGATTTCATCTTCAAACACACACATTCAACAATTTATTATATATTTTTTGCACCGCAAATACAAGCGCGGCGTGCACTGTAAGCCAATGCGTGTGATAATAATTTTAACATACTGCTTTTTATCCGCCGTTATTTACAAAAAAATATGCCTTAACACAACAAAAATATGGTATAATATTTGTGTATGACTTAGTAAATTTTCAAGGAGGTAAAAAAATCCATGCAATACTCAAAAGAAGTAGAAGAAATGGTATGCGTGAAAAAGGGTCCGCATCACGGTCCCGCACCCATACCCGAAGAAGGCAAATGGGTACAATCCAAACAAATCACTGATATATCCGGTCTTACACACGGTATAGGCTGGTGCGCGCCCCAACAGGGCATGTGCAAGCTGACACTTAATGTAAAAGACGGCATCATTGAAGAAGCTCTCATCGAAACGAGCGGCTGCTCGGGCATGACGCACTCTGCGGCAATGGCGGGCGAAGCAATCGTCGGCAAAACGCTGCTCGAGGCTCTCAACACCGACCTTGTATGTGATGCTATCAACACCGCAATGCGCGAATTGTTTTTGCAAATTGCTTACGGCAGAACACAAACAGCATTCTCAGAGGGCGGGCTTCCTATCGGCGCGGGTCTTGAAGACCTCGGCAAAGGACTGCGCTCACAGGTCGGCACAATTTTTTCCACAAATGCAAAGGGTGTCCGTTACCTTGAGCTTGCAGAGGGCTATATCCTCGAAATGGCGCTCGACCAAAACGATGAAGTCATCGGTTACAAATTCGTGCGCATGGGCAAAATGATGGAAGACATAAGGAACGGTGCAGATCCTAAAGAAGCTTTAACAAATAATACAGGCACATACGGCAGATACGATGACGCGGTCAAATATATTGACCCGCGCAAAGAATAAGGAGGGCAATGAATATGGTCACATTTGAAGGTTACGAAAGAAGAATTGCCCAAATTGAAAAATGTATGAAAGAATACGGCTTTTCTTCTTTGGAAGATGTTAAACAATACACAATAGATAAAGGGCTTGATGTTGACTCTATCGTGCGCGGCATTCAGCAAATCGCTTTTGAAAACGCCATTTGGGCATACACCTTAGGCGCGGCAATCGCGCTCAAAAAAGGCTGTAAAAAGGCTTCCGAAGCCGCCGAAGCAATCGGTATCGGCTTGCAGGCATTCTGCATTCCGGGAAGCGTTGCAGAGCAGCGTCTTGTAGGACTCGGACACGGCAACCTTGCCGCAATGCTTCTTGAAGAGCAAACAAGATGTTTTTGCTTCCTCGCGGGGCATGAATCCTTTGCCGCGGCAGAGGGCGCAATCGGCATTGCAAAAACCGCTAATCAAGTTCGCCAGGATAGCCTAAAGGTTATTTTAAACGGGCTCGGCAAAGATGCGGCGGCAATCATTTCGCGTATCAACGGCTTTACATATGTTGAAACAGAATACGATTACCACACAGGCACGCTCAAAATCGTTTCCGAAACAAAATATTCAAACGGCGATCGTTCCAAGGTGCTTTGCTATGGCTGTGACGATGTAAACGAAGGCGTCGCGGTAATGCGTCATGAAAACGTGGATGTTTCCATCACCGGCAACTCCACCAACCCAACGCGTTTTCAGCATCCGGTTGCAGGCACTTACAAAAAGTGGTCAATCGAAAACGGCAAAAAATACTTCTCCGTTGCTTCGGGCGGCGGCACAGGCAGAACGCTTCATCCCGATAATATGGCGGCAGGTCCTGCGTCATACGGCATGACCGACACCATGGGACGTATGCACAGCGACGCACAGTTCGCGGGCAGCTCCTCCGTTCCCGCTCATGTAGAAATGATGGGGCTTATCGGCATGGGCAATAACCCAATGGTCGGTGCGTCCGTCGCGGTCGCAGTTGCAGTCGAGCAATCAAGCAAATAATTTTTTTGCGCACAACCAAAACTTCACCAAAGAACCTATGCTGCCCTAAAAAGTATCATAGGTTCTTTTTGTATAACAAAAAACAAATACACACCTTTCTCGGCGCATATTTGTCGTTTTACTCACACTATTAAGGTAAAACCTCGTGGCTCCGCAACAAACAGCCTTTGTAGGGGCGGACGCCCGCAATCTCTACAGCCTTTGTAGGGGCGGATACCATCCGCCCGCGCCCTTAAGACCTTAGGGCTCTGCCCACACCCCCCGTCTTTGTGGGGCAAGGCAACTGAGCGACGCTTAGCCGTAGCTAAAGCGAGCGAGGAGCAGTGCGGGCAAACGGCAAGCGAGAAACGTGTGGATTCGGCTCTCGTCACCTTATGTTATCGTCACCGTAACCGTCAACGAAGACGGCACCGGGCGCACCCCTAAATCAGGTTCAT